>NZ_JTLA01000116.1:0-55890 GCF_000799055.1 Ensifer sp. ZNC0028 | reverse complement strand
GTCCCGCACCCACGATCACAACGTCGAACTCCATGCTCTCGCGTTCAACCATCTGCATGCAACCCGCCTATCAATTGCCGGCCGTACAGAGCGGACGCGCCACGCGGAACGCGACGCCTACCCTTAACTGGGACCGGTCGGAGCTCGCACGGTGACGCGCCGCAGACGGGCGTCACCGTGCTGGATGTTTTGTTCAATGGATCTGGTTCGGGGCGAACTCAGTCCTTCGGTGGCCAGGTCGGGATGGTGCCCCGGCCCGACGGAAACCGGACGTTCTTCGAACGCGTGAATTCGCGCAGCGTTTCCGCGGCATTTTCCCGGCCGAAGCCGCTTCCCTTCTGACCGCCGAAGGGCGAGCCGAGGAAGGCGCGGCGCATGTAGTTGTTGATGAAGATCATGCCCGCTTCGAGCTTGGCGGCGATCTTGCCGGCATGCGCCTCGTCGGTCGTGCAGATCGCCGCCGTCAGGCCGTATTCGCTGTCATTGGCGATGCGGATCGCCTCTTCCTCGGTCGAAAACCGCATGATGCTGGCAATCGGACCGAACATCTCCTCGCGCGCCGGGGTCATGTCGGGCGTGACGTCGGCCAGAACCGTCGGCGCGACCCAGTAGCCGTCCTTCAAGCGCTCGTCGGTCGGCAGCTTGCCCTGGGTGACCAGGCGGGCTCCCTCCTTCAGCGCGATATCGAGATAGCCGAGAACCTTGTCGCGGTGTTTCGCATCGACCATGGCGCCGATATCGGTCGCCGGATCAAGCCCGTCGCCGACGACCAGTTTCTCGGTCGCCCGTGCGAACCGCTCCAGGAACTCGTCATGGATTCTATCGTGCACGAGGATGCGTGACGTCGATGTGCAGGCTTCGCCCTGATTGTAGAACATGCCTTCGAGCGCGACGTTGATCGCGACGTCGAGATCGGCATCGGGCAGCACGATCAGCGCGTTCTTCCCACCCAGTTCCATCGTGGCATAGGTGAGGTTCTGCGCGGCCGACTGCAGCACGCGCCGGCCCGTCATCGTCGACCCGGTGAAGGTGATGCGCTCGACCAGCGGATGGGCGGCAAGTGCCGGGCCGGAGGCCATGCCGGCGACCGCGTTGAGAACGCCCGGCGGCAGGATCTCGTTGGCGAGTTCGACGAGGCGCAGTACGGTCAAGGGCGCCTGCTCGCCCGGCTTGATGACGACGGTGTTGCCGGCAGCAAGTGCCGGCGCGCACTTCTTGGAGAAGTGGATCGGCGGCCAGTTGAAAGGCAGGATCGCGGCCACCACGCCGTAGGGCTCGTAGTTGATGCGCGCCTCGATCGGCCCTTGGTCGAGGATCTCTCCGTGGATCGTATCGGCGAGACCGCCGAAATAGTCGAAGCAGGCATGGCAGAACGACACGTCGAAGCGGAGCGCATCGCGACGTGGCTTGCCCACTTCGCGCGCCTCGATCTCGGCCAGTTCGTCCACGTGCTTGCGGATATGGGCGGCGACCTCCCGCAGGATCTGGCCGCGCTCGCGCGGGGAGCGGTCGCGCCAGGCCTGGAAGGCGCCGCGCGCACTTCTGACGGCCTGGTCGACGTCGGCCACCGAAGCATTGGTCACATGCGCGATCGTCGCGCCGGTTGCCGGCTCCTCGACACTGAACGTGGTGGCGCTGCCATCGTCCAGAAATTCCCCGCCCACGAACAAGCCGGACATCCTGAGCGGCGCCCGCGCCTGATCCTCGACATTCCTAAGCATTGCTACTCCTCCCGTGTTGCAATCAAACCGCATATGCCGGACCGCATCCCGGTCAAGCTTTCCTCTGTCCTTCGGACAATCCCGTTGTCCGGCTGGTGTCGTGTGATCCGCCTAGCTCCTGCTCCTTGGCATCAGGCCCGGAGCCTGTGCGGCGAGGCCGCGCCGCGTCGTCGCGGGTACGGCGAGGTCGCTCAGCCGTTTCGCCCGATAGGCCGTCGGCGTCATTCCGACCGACTTTCGGAACGCCCGCAGGAAATACTTTTCGTCGTTGTAGCCGACGGCAAAGGCGATCTGGCCGATCGGCTCGTCGGTCAGCACCAGGCGTTCGCGCGCGTCATCGATGCGCATCTCACGGATGAGCGCGTTGAAGCTGGTGCCCGTATGCTGTCGCAACAGCGCGCAGAGGCGGCTGCGGGAAAGCCTGGCATAGGCGGCCGCCTGATCGAGCGTCGGCGAGCGCAGGTAGTTCTCGGCGATGAAATCGGAGATCCGGCGCATGTGTCCGCTGTCCCGGCCGATCGCCGGCAGCACCGGCGACAACTCGTCGAAACGATCCTCATAGGCCCGGCAAATCCTGCCGAGCATCAGCGTCAGTTCGGCGCGAATGATCTCCCCGGTGCAGATCCGGTCCTCGGCATGTTCCAGGATCATCTCCCGGCAGGCCTCCTCGACCCGCGCCGCCTGGGCTTCGTCGAGGTTGAAGTCGATATGCCCCTGCCAGGCAAACGGCGTGAGTTCAGGCGCGATGCGCACCAGTTCCTGTATCGGATAGGGGCGCGTGATGCCCGGCCGCAGGAAGTCGAGATCGAAGTAGATGACGACGGACCGCGACGCGCTGCTGAACCGCATCTGATGCGGCGTCATCGGTGCGATAAAATAGACCGAGCCCGGCTGCGGCTTGTAGGATTTGAGGCCGACGCGCGCCGTCGGCCCCTCGCTCATGAAATAGACGATCTGGAAATAGTCGTGCTTGTGGGCCGGATAGAGCCTCTGGGTCTTTTCGACGAGGCGAATATGGAAACGGGGCGCGTCGGCCCGTTCGAGCGCGTAGGAACGAAAGGGCGCCGACAAGGTGTCGTCCACGTCCTGATCCGGATCATCGCCCAGCTGCCCGTCTATCCTTGCCATCCCGTCCTCCCCGTTTGCCTCAGTGCCAACGCCGCTTGCTTCAAGTCGCGCTTGCGAGCGTAACCTTCAATTCGGGAACGGCCTCGAAGAGATCGGCGACGAGACCGTAATCGGCCACCTGGAAGATCGGCGCCTCCGCGTCCTTGTTGATCGCGACGATCACCTTCGAATCCTTCATCCCCGCCAGATGCTGGATCGCGCCGGAAATGCCGCAGGCGATATAGAGTTCGGGCGCGACGATCTTGCCGGTCTGACCGACCTGAAGGTCGTTCGACACATAGCCGGCGTCAACGGCCGCGCGGCTCGCGCCCAATGCGGCACCCAGCGTGTCGGCGAGCGGCGCAAGCACCGTCTCGAAATTGTCGGCCGAGCCCATGCCACGCCCGCCGGACACGACGATGCGCGCCGAGGTCAGCTCCGGCCGCTCCGAAACTGCGACAGCATTGGCGACAAACGTCGACCGGGAGGCGCCTGGGGTAACGTCAACGGTCTCGATCGGCCTCGCCTCTCCCTGACCCACGGCTCGGAATGCCGACGCCCGGATCGTGAGGACGCGTTTCGGGTCTTTCGAGCGCACGGTCTGCACGATGTTGCCGGCATAGATCGGACGGCGAAACAGGTCGGGGCCGTCGATCGCGATCACGTCCGAGATCTGCATGACGTCGAGCAGCGCCGCGACGCGCGGCATCACGTTCTTGCCGGTCGAGGTGGATGCCGCGACGATGGCATCGTAGTCTCCCGACAAGGCGACGATCAGGTCGGCAAGCGGCTCGGCAAGCTGGTTGGCAAGGCTTTCCCCCTCCGCGACCAGCACCCTGGAGATGCCGCCGAGATGGGCTGCAGCCGGCCCCACGTCGTGACACCCTTTACCCGCGACGAGCACGTCGATGTCGTTGCCGAGGCAAAGGGCGGCGCTGACCGCCCTTGCCGTTGCCTCGTCCAGTTGCGCATTGCCGTGTTCGGCCAAGACAAGCACGCTCATGCCAGCACTCCCGCTTCCGTTTTCAGTCGTTCGACAAGCTCCGCCACCGATTTCACCTTGATGCCGGCGGCCCGTGTCGGCGGCTCTTCGAGACGGACGACCTCCAGGCGCTCCTCGATGACCAGGCCGTAGTCTGAAGGTAACTTTTCCTCCAGCGGCTTCTTCTTGGCCTTCATGATGTTCGGTAGCGACGCATAGCGCGGTTCGTTGAGGCGCAGATCCGCCGTGACGATCGCCGGTAGCGCAAGCGCAATCGTCTGCGATCCGCCATCGATCTCGCGAATGATGGTGGCGCGGTCGCCGTCGACGGTGAGCTGCGAGGCAAAGGTCGCCTGCGGCCAACCGAGTTTGGCCGCCAGCATCTGTCCGGTCTGGTTGCAATCGTCGTCGACGGCCTGTTTGCCAAGAAGGATCAAGGCCGGCTGTTCTTCGCCGGCGACGGCGCTGAGCACCTTGGCAACCGCCAGCGGCTCGGTCGTCTCCTCCGTCCTGACGAGGAGGCCGCGATCGGCCCCCATCGCCAGTGCGGTGCGCAATGTCTCCGTCGCCTTTTCGGGGCCGACAGAAACGACGACCACCTCGGAGGCGATGCCCGCCTCCTTGAGGCGGACCGCCTCTTCGACCGCGATCTCGTCGAACGGGTTCATCGTCATCTTGACCGCGGCGAGGTCGAGACCGCTGCCATCGGACCGTAGCCTCACCTTCACGTTCGGATCGGCAACGCGCTTTATCGCGACCAGTATCTTCATCTTCGTCCTCCCGAGCCCGCCATTCCCTCCGGCAGGCCCTAGTTCTCAGGGCCCGCGTATTTGCCGGCGGTCGCCGGGAACATGGTCTTGATAATCTTCATCCGGCTGACATCGACGGTCGCGTCCATGTGCAGGAAGATCGCCGCGTCGCGGAACAGCTTCTCGATGCCGAACTCCAGCATCGCGCCGTTGCCGCCATGCAGTTCCAGCGCGTGGGTCGCGACCTTCATGATCTCTTCCGAGGCGTAGACCTTGGCCATGTTGCAGAGAACATCCATGTCCGGATGGCCCTCGTCGACGGCCCTCGACGCCCGCTCGATCAGGGCGCGCACCGCCTCGATCCGCGTCGCCATGTCGGCAAGCCGCAGGGCCACGGCCTGGTGCTTGATGAGAATACGCCCACCCTGAACGTAGTTCTGGACATAGTCGGCCGTGCGCTCGAAGCAGGCGACGCCGACGCCGAGGTTCTTGGCCGCCTGGATGATCTTGCCGGCCCGGAAATACTGCCCGGCGCTGCCAAGGGCGGTGTTCTGGACGAGAAGGTGATCGGCCGGCACCCGGCAGTCCTCGAACACCAGTTCGCCGTTGTTCATGAAACGGCAGCCCATGGTCTCGTTGCACTTCGTCACCGTCAGGCCGGGCGTGTCGCGGGGCACGAGGAAACTCGAAGTTCCCTGCAGCATGCCAACGGAGGAGTCCGTATTGGCATAGACGACATAGAGGCTCGCATCGAAGCCGTTCGAGATGAACTGCTTGCGGCCGTTGATCACCCAGTGCCCGTCCTTGAGCACGGCCTTCGTGTGCATCGCCGCCTCGGGCACATTGTAGGGCAGCCAGCGATCGGAAGCGCCGCGCGGCTCGGTCAGGCAATGGGCCAGCAGGAACTGCGGGTCCGCCAGAAGACGCGGGAACCACTTGTCCTGCAGGTGCTTCGGCGCGAATTCGCGCAGGAGGATCGAGACCTTCCAGTTCTGCACCAGCTTGTCGGCAAGGCCGGAGTCGCCGCGAGCGATTTCTTCGGAGATCAGCGCGAAGGTCCTGACCTCCGTCTCGCGCTCCAGGTCGACGCCGCCATAGGCTTCCGGCACGCCGAGCGTGCGGACGCCGATCGTTTCGGCACCCTCAAGGATCGAGCGCGGCAGCCGCTCGCCCGGGCTCATGTCCCATTCGCGCTGCCAGTTCGATCGAATGAAAGGCGTCACCGCGTCGTCGACGAAGGCGCGGCAGCTGTCGCGCATCATTCGCTGTTCCTGGGACAGTGAGCCGTCATCGGCGTGGATCATTTCTCGCTCCCTTGGTTCTGATCTGGCGGGTTCCTCATCCTGCCGACCGATTAGTAGCTTGCCGTTCCCGTGGAGATGAGGTTCGAGTGTGCTCTTTTGGTGGACTATCGTCCAATTCGACGTGGACTTTCTGCGCGCCATGGGAAGCAATTGAGCGTCGGCCTTTGCCTCAACGGCTCCCCATGCCATCGCAGTCTCAATCGGCACGCGCCGAAATCCTTGTCCTATTTTTAAGACACTGTGGCTCGAATTCGGTACCTACCGCCGGTTTGTAGCGTCCGTATCTTTTTTCAGCCCGCTCTCTCAGGCGTGGCGAAGACGGCTCGGCCACCACCCGACGCCGCAGCTGCCGGAGAAAGCAACGCGAACCACCCGCACCCTCCGCCAGTTTGGTTTCACCGATCCAGTTGAGGAGAGTGCCTTGATCCGCCGGTTTTCGACCTTCTGCCTCGCCGCGGCGCAGCTTGCCGTTTTCACGCAACCGTCCCTGGCAAACGATCGCCCCGACCTCGTACTCAGAAACGGCACGATCGTCACCATGGACGAGGCCAGGCCGGCGGCGGAAGCGCTTGCCATTGCCAATGGCCGCATCGTGGCGGTCGGCAGCGACGAAGACATCGCAAAGCTGGCGCAGCCTGACACCGAGGTGCTCGACCTTGGCGGCCGCACGGTCATTCCCGGTCTCGTCGACACGCATATCCACGCGATCCGCGGCGGCCAGACCTATCCTTTCGAGACCTACTGGCATGA
Organism: Ensifer sp. ZNC0028; assembly: GCF_000799055.1. Lineage (NCBI taxonomy): Bacteria > Pseudomonadati > Pseudomonadota > Alphaproteobacteria > Hyphomicrobiales > Rhizobiaceae > Ensifer > Ensifer sp. ZNC0028. The sequence goes on along the minus strand of NZ_JTLA01000116.1, from coordinate 49,277 downwards.
CGAAACGAGCCTTGCGAGTGCGCTCGAAGCCTTGAAGACTGCGGCGCGTGATCGCGCCAGGGACCAGTGGGTCGCGGTCGTCGGCTCCTGGCATCCGGACCAGTTCGCCGAGCGCCGTCCGCCCGAGCTTGCCGACCTCGACAAGGCCCTGCCGGACACCCCGGCCTATGTGCAATATCTTTATGACTACGCGCTCGTGAACACCAAGGGGATCGAGTTGCTCGCGCTCGACAGCGCCGAACCGAAACTGCCGCCCGGCGTCAGGATCGAGCGCAACGGAGAAAACCGTGCGACGGGCAAGCTCTTCGGCAACATCGGCTCGTTCAACGTGTTCTTCGGACAGCTCAGCGCGATTGGGAAGGAAGAGCGCAAGACGAACCTCAAGCTGTTCTTCTCGCATCTTAATGCGGTCGGGGTTACCGGCTTCATCGACCCCTCCGCAGGGCCGGCGGCCGGCTACGAACCGTTCTTTGCGCTTCGCGACGAAGGCGACCTGACGCTGAGGGCCGGCTACCGCATTCCGGCGGCCCACCCCGGCAAGGAAGCCGAATGGTTCCGCGAGATCATGTCGTTCCGTCCCGCCGTCCACGACGACGGCACGCTGAGCTTCCTCGGCCTTGGCGAATCCCTGGTCTTTGCGATGAACGACGGCGTGCAGATGGGGCCGGGCTTTGCGCCGCCCAGGGAGGCCCGCGACGAACTCCTGAAAGTCGCACAGTTTGCTGCGGAACGGCGCATCCCCGTCGAGATCCACGCCTATACCGATGATGCCGCGAGCGCGATCCTCGACGTCTTCGAGGAGGTGCACAAGACGCATCCGCTCAACGACCTCCGGTGGTCGATCGCCCACCTCAACACCGGATCGGAGCGGACCCTCGACCGGATGCGGAAGATGGGCCTCGCCTACACCGTCCAGATGGGACCCTATTTCGAGGGAGCGGCGATCGCCGACGCCAACGGCGCCGATATCGCGGCCCTTTCGCCGCCGACACGCCTTGCCATCGACAAGGGGCTGCTGGTGGCAGGCGGCACCGACTCCACGCGCATCGGCGTCGCCGGCGTCTGGCAGGCGATAGAGTACCACCTGACGGGGCGTTCGCTGGGGGGCACTGTGCAGAAGGCGAGCGACCAGTTGCTGACGCGCGAAGAGGCGCTCAGGCTTTACACCCGCAATGCCGCATGGATCGGCTTTGCCGAAAAGGATCGCGGCACGCTTTCCGAAGGCAAGCTCGCCGATCTCGCCGTGCTCGACAAGCCTTACATGACGATGCCGGTCGACGAGATCGATACCATCCGATCGGTATTGACCCTGCTTGGCGGCAAGGTCGTCTACGATGCCCGCGCCCTCCGGTCCGCCGGGCAATAGCGGGGGACAAAGGGGCACCATCATGGCCTGCGGTCAAAGCAACCCGGCCGCAACATAGCGATCATCGCCGGGAGTAACGCGTCCCGGCGAAAGGCGTTGCAGCCACTCTGTTCGACGCGAGGTATTGGGCCAGGCAGAGGCGGCCAGACTCGACTGTCGCCGGGTGAGACCCAGAGCCTAAGCGACCACCAGCCCCGCCGGGCCGGCCACCGTTTCCCCGATCACCGCTGCGCCGAAGCCGTGCTTGCCGAAGAGGCCGAGCACGTCCTGCGCGGAGGACCGGTCACAGGCGACGAGCAAGCCGCCGCTCGTCTGCGGATCGCAAAGCAGCGCCTTGTCGATCGCGCCCATCTCGCGCACAAAGGTCACGTCCTTCCCGTAGCTTGCCCAGTTCCGCCCGGAGGCGCCGGTGACGAAACCGGCGGCAGCGAGATCAAAAGCACCCTCCAGAAGGGGAACGGCGGACCAGTCGATCCGGACCTGGCAGTTCGATCCACGCGCCATTTCGAGCGCGTGGCCGGCAAGGCCAAAGCCCGTCACGTCGGTCATGGCATGGACGCCGGAAAGCCGCGCGAGATCGGGCCCGGCCGCGTTGAGGCGGGTGGTGCTTTCGAGCATGCGGGCGTAGCCGGCCTCATCGAGCGCGCCCTTTTTCAGCGCCGCGGAAAAGATGCCGACGCCGAGCGGTTTGCCGAGGATGAGCACGTCGCCGGCAAGGGCGCCGCTGTTGCGTTTCAGATGCGCAGGATCGACGAGGCCGATCGCGACGAGACCGTAGATCGGCTCAACGGAATCGATCGTATGGCCGCCGGCGATCGGAATGCCGGCCGCCCGGCAGGCCGCCGCGCCGCCGTCGAGGATGGCGCCGATGGTTTCGGTCGACAGCACGTTGACCGGCATGCCGACGAGCGCCAACGCAAAGATCGGCGTGCCACCCATGGCGTAGACATCGCTGATCGCATTGGTCGCGGCGATCCTGCCGAAATCGTGGGGATCGTCGACAACAGGCATGAAGAAGTCGGTGGTGGCGACCACCGCCTGGTGATCGTTGAGGCGGTAGACAGCCGCATCGTCGGACGTCTCGATGCCGACCAGCAGCTCCGGCGGCACCGGCAGCTGGACGCGCCCCCGCAAGATTTCCTGGAGCACACCCGGCGCGATCTTGCAGCCGCAGCCGCCGCCATGGGCAAGCGAGGTCAGGCGAGGCTCGGAGGAGGCGGGCAGGCTGCTCACGATCAGAACTCCCTCGATGCAATGGTATCGATGGCGGCCTTGCCGACCACGGACGCGATCATGACCGATCATTTCCGGCAAGGCCATGACTTTTCGTGACAAAAGCCGATCAAATCGGCCTTGACACGCCGGCTCTGAGGCTCGACCATTCGTTTCAAGACCGATACGCATGGAAGAGGACCTCCAATGAACATCGATCTTTCTCGCCGCAGTTTCCTGAAGCTTGCTGGCGCAGGAGCCGCGGCCACCACGATCGGGGCCATGGGCTTCGGAGCGGCCGAGGCCGCAACAGCCGCCCATGTGCGTGCCTTCAAACTTGCAAGCACCACCGAGACCCGCAATGTCTGCACCTACTGTTCGGTCGCCTGCGGCATCCTGATGTATTCGAAGGGTGACCTTTCCGCCGGCGAGAAGGCGGAACTCATCCATATCGAGGGGGATGCCGATCATCCGACCAACCGCGGAACGCTCTGTCCCAAGGGCGCGGCGCTCAAGGACTTCGTGAAGTCCGAGACCCGCGCCACGAAGCCGCGTCACCGCGCTCCAGGCGCCGACACCTGGCAGGATATCTCCTGGGAAGATGCCTTCGACAAGATCGCCCGCGCGATCAAGGACGACCGCGACAAGAACTTCATCGAGAAGAACGCGGCCGGCGTCACCGTCAACCGCTGGACGACGATGGGCTTCCTGGCGGCCTCGGGCGGCACCAACGAGACGGGATGGCTGACCTACAAGACCGTCCGTTCCATGGGAGTCGTCGGCTTCGACAACCAGGCACGCGTCTGACACGGCCCCACGGTAGCCAGTTTGGCTCCAACATTTGGCCGCGGCGCAATGACGAACGCCTGGACCGACATCAAGAACACCGACCTCGTCATCGTCATGGGTGGCAACGCGGCGGAAGCACATCCCTGCGGCTTCAAATGGGTAACGGAAGCCAAGCACCATCGCGGTGCCCGGCTGATCGTCGTCGACCCGCGCTTCAACCGCACCGCCTCGGTCGCTGACGTCTACGCCCCGATCCGCCCAGGCTCCGACATCGCCTTCCTGATGGGCGCGATCCGCTACTGTATCGAGAACGACAAGGTGCAGTGGGACTATGTGAAGAACTACACCAACGCCACCTACCTGGTGAACCCCGAGTTCGGCTGGGTCGATGGCCTCTTCAACGGCTACGACGAGGAGAAACGCGACTACGACCGCACCGCTTGGGAATACCAGCTGAACGAGGACGGCACGGTGAAAACCGATCCGACCCTGTCAGACCCGCGCTGCGTCTGGAACCTCCTGAAGCAGCATGTCGCAGCCTACACGCCGGAGTTTGTCGAAAACATCTGCGGCACGCCCAAGGATCGCTACCTGAAGATCCTGGAGATGATCGGCGCGACGTCTGCCCGCGACAAGGTGATGACCTCGCTCTACGCGCTCGGCTGGACGCAGCATTCGAAAGGCGCCCAGAACATCCGCGGAATGGCGATGCTGCAGCTGATCCTCGGCAATGTCGGCCTGCCGGGTGGCGGGGTGAACGCGCTTCGCGGCCACTCCAATATCCAGGGCCTGACCGACATAGGCCTGCTTTCCAATTCCCTGCCGGGCTACATGAACCTGGCGACCGAAAAGGAGACGGACTACACGACCTACATGTCGACGCGCGGCAACAAGCCGCTCGTTCCCGGCCAGACGAGCTACTGGCAGAACACGCCCAAATTCATGGTCAGCTTCCTGAAGGCCATGTGGGGCAGCGCTGCCACGAAGGAGAACGACTGGGGCTTCGACTGGCTGCCGAAGCTCGATGTGCCCTACTACGACATCCTCCGGATGTTCGACATGATGAGCCGCGGCGAAGTGAACCTCTACTTCTGCCAGGGCTTCAATCCGCTTCTGTCCTTCCCCAACAGGGCAAAGCTGACCGAGGGTCTGTCGAAGCTGAAACTGCTCGTGACCATCGACCCGCTGCAGACCGAGACGGCGCATTTCTGGGAAAACCACGGCATCTACAACCAGGTGGATTCCGCCAAGATCATGACGGAGGTCTTGCAACTTCCGGCGACCTGCTTTGCCGAGGACGAAGGCGCCACCGTCAATTCGGGCCGCTGGCTGCAATGGCACTGGCCGGGCGCGACACCACCGGGCGACGCCAAGCACGACACCTGGATCATGGCCAACATCTTCCTGCGGGTGCGTGAACTCTACCGCAAGGAAGGCGGGGTCTGTCCCGAGCCGATCCTGAACCTCGCCTGGGACTACAAGGACCCGTACGAGCCGGAACCGGCCGAACTTGCCCAGGAGATGAACGGACGGGCGCTGCAAACGCTCTACGATCCGACCGATCCGACGAAGGTGCTGGTCGAGGCCGGCAAGCTTTTGCCCAACTTCGGCGTGATGCGTGACGACGGCTCCACCATGTCGGGCTGCTGGATATATACCGGCTCCTGGACGGAGGAAGGCAACATGATGGCCCGGCGCGACAACAGCGATCCGGGCGATGTCGGCACTTTCCTCAAATGGACCTTCGCCTGGCCGGCCAATCGACGCATCCTCTACAATCGTGCCTCCTGCGACCTAGAGGGCAAGCCCTGGGATCCGGCGCGCAAACTGATCGAATGGAACGGCGAGCGTTGGGCCGGCTTCGACGTGCCCGACATCGCGGTGACGGCAAAGCCGGAGACCGTGATGCCGTTCATCATGACGGCCGAGGGAACCGCCCGTCTCTTTGCGCGCAAACTGATGCGGGACGGCCCCTTCCCCACGCATATGGAGCCGTTCGAAAGCCCGGTCGAAAATCCGTTCAACGCCAAGCTTCGCGGCAATCCCGTCGCGCGCATCTTCCCAGGCGACCTGCAACAGCTGGGCACGAGCACCGACTTCCCCTTCGTTGCCACGTCCTACCGCCTCACCGAGCACTTCCACTTCTGGACCAAGCACAGCCGCGTCAACGCCGTGCTGCAACCGGAGTTCTTCGTGGAAATCAGCGAGGAACTGGCGGCCGAGCGCGGCATCACCAAGGGCGGGCGGGTGCGCGTGTGGAGCGCGCGCGGCGAGGTCTGGGCGAAGGCGGTGGTAACGAAGCGTATTCGCCCGCTGATCTGCAACGGCAAGCCGGTCCATGTGGTCGGCATTCCCTTGCATTGGGGCTTCATGGGTGCGGCCCGCAAGGGCTTCGGCCCGAACAGCCTTACCCCCTTCGTCGGCGACGCCAATATCGACACGCCGGAGTTCAAGGCCTTCCTGGTCAATATCGAACCCGCGGCGGAAGAAGGAGCCTCGGCATGAGCGAACGCGCACCGGAGCCGGTAACGGCCGCCGCCAACCCGCCGCTGCAGCCGCTGGCGTCGAACCTGTTGCCGAGCGATGTCATCAAGGTTTCGGCAACGAGCAACGTGCCGATACCCGAACGACAGCTGACCCCGGTCGCCAAGTTGATCGACGTGTCGAAATGCATCGGCTGCAAGGCCTGCCAGTCCGCCTGCATCGAATGGAACGACACCCATCCGGACCTGGAGGAAAATGTCGGCGTCTACGAGAACCCGCATGACCTGACGGCGGATATGTTCACGCTGATGCGGTTCACCGAATACGAAAACCCCGTTACCAACGAGTTCGAATGGCTGATCCGCAAGGACGGCTGCATGCACTGCGCCGATCCCGGCTGTCTCAAGGCCTGCCCGGCGCCGGGTGCGATCGTGCAATATTCCAACGGCATCGTCGATTTCATCTCCGACAACTGCATCGGCTGCGGCTATTGCATCGCCGGCTGTCCCTTCAACATTCCGCGCATCTCCAAAACCGCGCATGTATCGAAGAAATGCACCCTCTGCTCGGACCGCGTCGCGGTCGGCCAGGGACCGGCCTGTGCCAAGGCCTGTCCGACCAAGGCGATCACCTTCGGGACGAAGGACGACATGGTCACGCTTGCCAACGAGCGCGTCGAGGACCTGAAGTCACGCGGCTACGACCATGCCGGCCTCTACGATCCGCAGGGCGTCGGCGGCACGCATGTGATGTATGTGCTGCATCATGCCGATCAGCCGTCGCTCTATTCCGGGCTGCCGGAAGATCCGCAGATTTCGCCGGTGGTGCGCGGCTGGAAGGGGCCGGCGAAGACCGTCGGCCTCGCCGTTGCCGGGCTTGCAGCCGCCGGTGCCGTTCTGCACGGCATCTTCGCCCGTCCGAACGAGGTGACCGCCCACGAGGAAGGCGAGGCCGAACAACTCGTCGAGGACCGCAACCGTCCGCAAGGCGGCAGGGAGGCGTGATGGCTGACAAACGCATCTATTCGGCCCCCGGCGACCGGATCGAGACGAAGCACCCGGTCACCGTCAATCGCTATCGCGGCTATACCCGTCTCAACCATTGGGTCACCGCCGCCTGCATGATCGTGCTTCTGATCTCCGGCCTTTCCTTCTTCCACCCGTCGTTGTTTTTCCTGACCGGCCTTTTCGGCGGCGGCCAGACGACGCGGTGGCTGCATCCGATCGTCGGACTTGTCCTCGTCGCAAGCTTCCTCCTTCTGTTTGCGCAGATGTGGAAGCTCAATCTGCCGCGGCGCGAGGATGTGGAATGGAGCCGCAAGTTCGGCGACCTTCTCCAGGGCAACGAAGAAAGCCTGCCTGAACTCGGCAAGTACAATGCCGGTCAGAAGATGGTTTTCTGGGGCATGTCCGGCCTGATCGTCGTGCTTGTGACGACCGGGATCATGATCTGGGAGCAGTATTTCCCCGACCTCGTTTCCATCCCCGTTCGCCGCATCGCCGTCGCCGTGCATGCGCTGGCGGCGCTCTTCACGATCCTGATCTTCATTGTCCATGTCTATGCGGCGATCTGGACGCGCGGCACGATCCGGGCGATGACCCGCGGCACCGTCACCGGAGGCTGGGCCTTTCGCCATCATCGCAAATGGCTGCGCGAACTGGCTGGACGTCAGGGCTCCGACCCGTCAAAGTGAACGTCTCCTACAGCGCCGCGCGTCCTGTCGGGCGCGCAACGGTCGCTGTAGCACCGTGAATGCTGCATGATCCGGCGTCTCCGTCGGATCACCGGAGATGCGATGGCTGAAGACATACAACCCGATCCTTCCCTCATCGGCGGCGTGCCGACACCGCCGCTGGCCTTCCTGCCCGAGCCGGTCAAACTGTTCCAGACACGCGCGCGCCGCTTCGCGTTCCTCGCCGAAAGCAACGCGCTTGCGCCCTACCTCACCTTTCTTGCGGCGCTCTCCAAACTCCAGGCTCGCTTGGCAGTAACCCTTCCGCCCGTGACGGCGCCGACATCGGCGCGCGTCGCCGAGGCTGCGCGCACTGAAATGCCGCCGATCGACCGACTGGCGCTTGTCGATGACCCCGACCTTTCGGCGACGCTCGATGCGCTTCTCGAAGGTGCCGTCGAGATTTCCATGCCCGACTCCGCGCGCCTGGCGCTCGATGCGGTGCGCGCTGCCGAGGATAGTGACCGACGCTGGTTGCTTACCAACATTCTGTCGGATCAGGTTCCGGACGACAGTGCCGCTCCCCACCTCTTCGTCGCAGCCGCGGTGCAGGTGCACATGGCGCGGCTCGCCGCGACGCTCGATCCGGAAACGCTCGTCCCTGTCGGCCTCGGCGTCTGTCCCGCCTGCGGCGGCCGGCCGGCGACGTCGTCGGTCGTGGGTACGCAGGGCGTCGAGAACGTGCGCTACGCCGCCTGCGCCTGCTGCGCCACGCAATGGAACGAGGTGCGGGTGAAGTGCCTCTGTTGCGGCTCGACCAAGGGCATCAGCTATCGTTCGGTTGAGACCTCGGAGGCGACGGTGAAGGCCGAGACCTGCCGGGAATGCCATTCCTGGGTGAAGATCTTCTACCAGGTGAAAAACCCGAGCCTGGAGCCGATCGCCGACGATGTCGGCAGCCTCGGTCTCGACATCCTGATGAAGGAGACCGCCTTTCGCCGCCGCGGCTTCAACCCCTATCTCGCGGGGTATTGATGCCGGATTTTCGCGTGCTTCCCTCGGTCGACCAGATGCTGACCTCGCCAGAGGGACTGGCGCTGGCGGAAGAACATGGCCGCCTTGCCGTCGTCACCGCCGTCCGCGCCCGGCTCGAGATCGCGCGGGAGAAAATCCGTGCGGGCGAGGATGGGGCAGCGCTTGCGGCCGACCTGCCGCGCCGCGTCGCCGAGGAGTTGGCGATCGCCGCCCGCTCCGCCCTTCGCCCGCTCATCAACCTCACGGGCACGGTGCTGCACACCAATCTCGGCCGCGCCATTCTGGCCGAGGAAGCCGTACGCGCCGCGACCGCCGCGATGGCCAACCCGCTGGCGCTAGAGTTCGATCTCGACGGCGGCGGGCGCGGCCAGCGCGACGACCATCTGCGCGGCCTGCTCCGCGAACTCACCGGCGCCGAAGACGCCACCATCGTCAACAACAATGCCGCAGCCGTGCTGATCGCGCTCAATACGCTCGCCGACGGCCGCGAGGCGATCGTGTCGCGCGGCGAGTTGATCGAGATCGGCGGCGCCTTCCGCATGCCCGACATCATGGCCCGCGCCGGCGCGAAACTGGTGGAGGTCGGTACCACCAACCGCACCCATCCACGCGACTATGAAGGGGCCATCCGCCCCGAGACCGGCGTCATCCTCAAGGTCCACACGTCCAACTACCGGATCGAGGGTTTTACCGCCGAGGTGCCGGCGCCAAAACTGGCCGAGATTGCCCGCAAGGCCGGCGTGCCGCTTCTGAACGATCTCGGCTCCGGCTCGCTCGTCGATCTCTCCACCTTCGGATTGCGGCGCGAGCCGACGGTGGCGGAAGCGGTCGCCGAAGGTACCGATCTAGTCACGTTTTCGGGCGACAAGCTGCTCGGAGGGCCGCAGGCAGGCCTCATTGTCGGCCGGCGCGATCTGATTGCCGCGATCAATCGCAATCCGCTGAAACGCGCCGTTCGTCTCGACAAGATCCGCATCGCCGCACTCGAAGCGACGCTGAAGCTCTATCGCGATCCCGACCGGCTAAAGGCGCGGCTGCCGACGCTGCGCTTCCTCTCCCGGCCGGAAGCCGACATTGCCGCACAGGCGGCGCGTCTTGCTCCGGCCATCGATGCGCTGCTCAAGCCGCACGGCTATTCTGCAGCAACCTGCGCCTGCCAGAGCCAGGTCGGTTCCGGCGCGCTGCCGGTCGATACGATCCCGAGCGCCGGACTGCGGCTGACAGGCAGCGGCGGCGACGCGCCGGAACGGCTGTCCGCACGGCTTCGCGCCCTGCCGATCCCTGTCGTCGGTCACATCCGCGACGGCGCGCTGATCCTCGACCTGCGCTGCCTCGAGGTGGATGCGGCGCTCATCGAGGCCCTGGCGGCGCTATGATCGTCGGAACGGCAGGGCATATCGACCACGGCAAGACGGCGCTGGTGAAGGCTCTGACCGGCACGGATGCAGATCGCCTTGCCGAGGAAAAGGCCCGCGGCATCACCATCGACCTCGGTTTTGCCTATGCTGACCTCGGGGGCGGCACGGTTACCGGCTTCGTCGATGTGCCCGGTCACGAGCGGCTGATCCATACGATGCTTGCCGGCGCCGGCGGCATCGACTTCGCGCTGCTGGTGGTCGCAGCCGACGACGGCGTCATGCCGCAGACCCGTGAACATCTCGCCATCCTCGACCTGCTCGGTATCACCAGAGGCATCGTCGCGCTCACCAAGGCCGATCTCGCCGGGCCGGAGCGGCGCGCGGAAGTGACCGCGGAGATCCAGGCCGCACTTGCCGGCACAGGTCTCGCGAAGGCGCCGATCCTTGCCGTCTCCGCGCTCACCGGCGAAGGCATCGAAACCCTGCGCGCAGGGCTCGCCGCCGCCGAAGCGGAGACCGCCGCGCGGAGCGATGCCGGCCTGCTGCGCTTTGCCGTCGACCGCAGTTTCACGCTCTCAGGCGCCGGTACCGTGGTGACCGGCATGGTGCTTGGCGGGCGTGCAACGCTCGACGACACCGTCATCGTCAGCCCGTCCGGCCTGACCGCCCGCATCCGCGGCATCCACGCACAGAACCGGAAAGCATCGGAGGGGCTTGCCGGCCAACGCTGCGCGCTGAACCTTGCCGGCGAACGGGTGACGAAGGACGCGATCCGGCGTGGCGACGTCATCCTCGCTCCGGCGCTGCACGCCCCGACGGACCGGATCGACGCGGAGGTCCGCGTGCTTGCCTCGGAGGCCAAGCCGATCGGCACCTGGTTTCCGGTACGCCTGCACAGCCACGCGACGGAAGTCGGCGCGCGGATCGTGCCTCTTGCGGGTCCTCTCGATCCCGGGATGGAGGGCCTGGTGCAACTGGTCCTCGACCGTCCGATCGCCGCGACCATCGGCGACCGCTTCATCGTGCGCGACACCTCGGCCAGCCGGACGATCGGCGGCGGCCGCTTTCTCGATCTGCACCCGCCGGCGCGAAAGCGCGGCACGCCGGAGCGCCTGGCCTTCCTTGCCGCCTCCGGCAACGCGGACCCGGCGGCGGCTCTGTCGGCCCTGTCCGATCTCGCACCGATCGCGCTTGCGGCATTCCTACGCGACCGTGGCCTGGGCGACGACGCGCTTCCCAGGCTTCTGCTTGCCGCCGGAGCAAAAACCATAGGCGACCATGCGCTATCGTCCGCAGCGATTGACGGCCTGCGGGCGAGCCTGACGGACACACTCGCAGCCTTCCACGCTGAAAACCCCGAGCTTGCCGGCATCGGCCGCGAGCGGCTGCGGCTCCTGCTCAAACCACGCCTGCCGACGGCAAGCTTCCTCGCGTTCCTCAGGGACGAAGCGGCTGCCGGTCGCATCGTGCTCGACGGCGCCTTCCTGCGGCTGCCAAGCCACGCGGTCCGGCTGTCGCCGGCCGACGAAGACCTGTGGCAGCGGATCCATCCGCATCTCGTCGACGACAACCGCTTCCGGCCGCCGCGCGTGCGCGACTTCACAGCCCTTCTCAGTGCGGACGAGCGCGACATACGGCGCGTGCTGAAGCTCGCCCAGAGGCTCGGGCAGACCCACGAGATCGCGCATGACCATTTCTTCGCCCGCGCCGTCGTGGAGGAGATGGCAGCCATCGTACTCGAGGTGGCGGCGCAGGCGGACGACGGCTGGTTCACCGCCCCCGCCTTCCGCGACCGGGTGCACAACGGCCGCAAGGTCGCCATCGAGATCCTCGATTTCTACGACCGGCTGGGCCTGACCTTGCGCAGGGGAGACTTGCGTCGCATAAATCCCCATCGCCGCGACCTGTTTGCGCACTGAGGAAGGGAATCGTCTCCGGTGGGACGGCCGGACTTCAAATTCTGTAGACAGTCGCCCCATCGTCTTGCGTTATCTTCAAGGTGAATGTGGTGCGTTTCCGTCGACTGAATATTAGGTTGTAATGCCTCATTTTGTGCGGCACTACCGAAGTGGGCAACAAAGTGGTAGCAGAGTTGTTCGTGTCATGCACAGAGCGAGCCCCTCCGATTCCGTCGGACGGGCGAAGGGGTGGAGGCCATTTATCTGTCCATCTTTGCTCCTGTAGCTTTCCGCTGACGGATAGTTGGAGTTTTATCCTAAGTGGAGCAGCGGAAACGTATTATCACTCGCGAAGAACTGCACGAGCTTGTTTGGTCCGCGCCAATGCAAAAGCTGACGGGCGACATGGCCTCTCGGACCACGGACTGGCGAGCACCTGCGAACAGCACCTTCCCATGCGTGAATATTGAGCGAAGCGTGAAGCCGGCCATCTCAATCGATCTGCGCGGAGCAAGGCGGGACGAAGAAGTCGGCCGCCGGCCCCTTGGTTCATGTGCGGACCGTGAGGGGCAATCTGGCAATGCTTAAAACGTGGCAAGGCGTTTCGGGAAGCCGCAATCATGGCGCCGGCGCTGCGGATACGTTGCAGAAAATGCGGCAGCATGAGCGGTAACGTAATCAAGATCGGAAAGCTGAGGCGGTGAGGCAGAGAAAGTGGATTGCGACGATTGTCCGGTGGGATGCAGTGTTTTGCCGACCCCGGATGAGAGTCCAATTGTCGGGCGCCCTGAGATTCAGGACGATGACTGAACTACATATCGATGTGGACGGGAAGGAGCCGCGGCGCTCGACCGTCTCCTTGCGGCCTCACATCCTACTCGTTGCGAGTTTGTTGAGCGGATAGGTGGATAGAAATATCGAAGCGGTAGTGCTTGACGCAAAATTCACTTGCAAATGCGAGGTTGTGCGTGTCCATAGGCACACGCAAATCCAAATCTGCTCTTTTGAGCCAGCACCGACGAGAAAACCATGCCAGCAGTGATCCCAAATGCCTTCTCCTTCGACCCGTATGTGGGCGGTATTACGGGTGATTGGAAATGGGCGATCCAGAATTTCACGTTCAGCTTTCCGACAAGCGCTGCGTTTTATGGGTTGAATTATGGAAGTGGCGAGCCGGTGAATGGTTTCGCCACCCTTAATTGGTGGCAACAAAGCGCGGCGCGCGCTGCTTTCGAGCAAATATCAGCGATTGCAAACCTAACGTTCACCGAGATTACTGAGAGCGCAACCCAAACCGCCGATCTTCGGCTTGCACAATCCAGCCTTCCCGACACGGCTTGGGCATATTATCCAAACGCCCTGCCCGAAGGCGGCGATGCGTGGTTCGGCACCTGGTCCGGCGACTACACATTTCCCAAAAAGGGCAATTATGCGTACGTGACATTCCTGCACGAGATTGGCCATTCCCTCGGCCTTGATCACGCGCACGAGGGCGCGGTTATGCCGATAGACCGCGCTTCCATGGAATACACGGTGATGAGCTACAGTTCGTATTCTGGCGCGTCGCCAATTGATGGATACACAAACGAGGACGCTGGGTATGCCCAGTCTTTGATGATGTACGACATCGCTGCGCTGCAGCGGATGTATGGTGCGAACTACGGCACGCAGAGCGGCAACACGGTCTATTCCTGGAGCCCGACAACCGGCGAGATGTTCATCAACGGTGTTGGCCAAGGCACTCCCGAGGCCAACCGCATTTTTCTGACCATTTGGGATGGCGGCGGTACCGATACCTATGACTTCTCGAATTACACCAATGGGGTGAAAGTCGATTTGCGACCTGGCGAGTGGAACAAGACATCCGAATCGCAACTGGCAAAGCTTCATTTTGACGGGTTGAAAACAGCGGTCGGCAACATTGCGAATGCCCTGCTCTTCGAAGGCGATACTCGGTCGCTCATCGAAAACGCTGTCGGCGGATCCGGCAACGACTACATTTTCGGCAACGTCAAGGACAACGTTCTTGTTGGCGGGTTCGGCGATGACTTTCTGGCCGGAGAAGACGGTTCGGACACATTGAATGGCCAGGCAGGATGGGACACGGCCTATTTCAACTTCAGTTTCACGGGGGTGAGAGTCGGTTATCACGATGGCGCCATGGTGATTGAACATGGCGGTTCATCGGACCGCCTGATCTCAATCGAGCAAATACAGTTCTGGGGTCGCCCGATCGCCCAGTCCGACGACAATATGCTCGTCGACGACGTATTCTACTTCGCTGAAAACAACGATGTCTACTACGCGGGGATGGAGGCCGAGCAACATTTCGCCATGTACGGGTGGAAGGAAGGCCGCGATCCCAACGGCTTCTTCGACACGTCGGCCTACCTAGATACATACAGGGACGTTGCCGCGGCCGGCATGAATCCGCTCGAGCACTATGCACTGTATGGCTGGAAGGAAGGGCGAGACCCGTCGAGCCTCTTCGACACCACGGACTACCTGCGGTTCAACCCGGACGTTGCGGCTGCCGGGGTGAACCCGCTCGCGCACTATCTCACGTATGGGGTTTACGAAAGTCGGAAGATTGATGCCGGTACTGCGCTCGTCGATGACATGTTCTATTTCAAGAACTACAAGGATGTAGCAAACAGCAACTACGATCCAGAGGATCATTTCGCGCAGTTCGGATGGCGTGAGGGACGTGATCCAAATGCCTTCTTTGATACGTCAGACTACCTGGCGACCTATCGCGATGTTGCTGCAGCTGGCATGAACCCTCTCGAACACTATAAGAACTACGGCTGGCATGAAGGGCGTGATCCGTCGAAGATTTTCGACACCACTGGATATCTCGAACTTAACCCAGACGTAGCTGCCGCCGGCGTGAACCCCCTCGAACATTTCTTGAACTATGGTATCCACGAGGGGCGCAGCTATCTCAACGACGGAGTGTTTGGGTAACCCCCAAGGTCACCCGCTCTTCCCAATAGTCACCAACACAATCGGCCTGATGCCTTCGACGAAACTCACGTCGTACGTCATCAGCGCCGTGGGGCACGACAAACATGTGATCGGCGGCAATGACGAGCAGGATGCAGCGATTGAGGATCTTGGGCGGATCGAGAAAAGTGCGATAATCGAGATCCTCTGAAGCCGCAGATCTCCGGTCGATCGGCTGATTGCGAAACTGCCCGCCCTCGACCCGCTGAAGGATCTTCTTGACCACCGTCAGATCCCCGTGACGCCTCCGATGCGCATGCCGAACAGGGTCACGAGAAGATCGCACGATTTGAACAGCCGTGGCGCTAGCCGCCATGCTCGCCTCCGTCGCAGCCGAAGTGGTCATGCGAAGCATCTAAAAGGGAGAAATCAAATGGATGCCTTGGGTGTTGTCGTGCTGATTGCAGGGCTATTCTGTCTAACCAGAAAGCCTCTGACTGAGGACTTCCTGCACAAACTTGATCAGAAGCGTGAACTTCCTGCCGAGCAAAGCTCCCGTTGGCAGAATCCTTGAATGGCTCGCAGCGCAGCCGGCTTGGCCCATAGCAGCGCTGACGGTCATCGGCGGCTTTGTGACTTGAATATGCCCTCGTTCACTTTGCACTTCGAGGCATCGCGAACCTGCTGAGCGGTGATCGCGCTCGGCGATTTCAAAGGCAGACCAATCTGCTCGATTCGACACGGGCGCTCAATTTCGCACATACATTTCCTAAAGCCTTAGGTAGAAACTGACTGCCAGGGATGCCTGGCCGTTATCGTGCGCACTGCCCCCCGGTAGTAACCGCCGTTACAGCGTGCGTATGGATGCCATCCGGCTTGGTCGGAATCTGATTGGCCGGCTCGGCCCGCCCGTCGCTATACTCGGCAGAAAGCGATGACCCGGAAGGCAGCTCCGAAGAATCGCGTCGTCACGACCTGAGATTGATCCGATAATCCGCACCCGAGCGCTCAACCTCGCTGGGTGGGAATGACGTCAAGGTTCAGGACAGATTGAGCGTATGGAACTGTTCTACAAATCCCAATTCGCGAGGACTTTTTTATCGGCGGCTTCACATCGGCGATGGCCTACCTGGCCGGTTTTTGGTTCGCTGTCAGTTGGGCAGCCCAGACACGCCGCCTGATTGCCGCTATCGCCGTTGGAGTAGGTTTCATCTTTGCTCATCAGCAGCTGTGCGTGCGAGTACCGGCGCGAGACCGCCAGGCCCGACCAGGCCTACCCGATCCGAGGCCACCGACGTATTTCGGTCTCGGCATCTGCGCGGCAGCCTGAAGTGCGACGAGGAAACATCTCCCGCCCGGAGCTGCTGGCTAAGTCAGAAGATTTGCCACCTCGCGCCATGCCGCATCCTCTCTCGCGAACTAGTCAGCCTTGGTCGTGCCCGATAGGGAATGGAGGAACGACTGCATCGCCTCAATCGGCTTCCCGAACCATTGGGGACCGCTTCATCCTGCGCGACACCTCGGCCAGCCGGACCATCGGCGGCGGCTTTCTTGAACCACCCGTCTAATATCTCGGTGCGCTCGGACTTGAGCCGGTTGTTCACCATCTCAGTGCAGCGGCGCGAGCATCGGCGAACCCAAGGCTTGCTGGGGCGGAAGATCGTGCCGCAGCAATCGCACTCCCTTTCCGGGTACGCCTCGCGGTATTTCCTGACGCGGTAGGCGACCGCGCACTCGTTCGAGAATGCAGGCAAATGCCGCCGCGCAGATTGACGAGCTGATCCGCCGAGCGGTAGATGATACTAGCGAAAGCGAAGGGTAGCAATTCGGTAGAAAACCTCTGATCCGAACATTGTCACTTCTTCAGAAATGATAATGAAATCAATGCCTGGAAGGGAATCGTCTCCGGTGGGACGGCCGGACTTCAAATCCGGTTGGGGCAGCGAGCCTGTCCCGGGTGGGTTCGACCCCCACTCCCCTCCGCCAGCACGCGCGGGTTCGAGCCTAGGCTCCGGGATGCGCGGACGTTCAGGGATAGCTTCGCCTTCGATACGCGATTGCGTGGCTCGTTCCGGCCGCGCAGCTGCAAAAGCCGCTCGCCGATGCCGGCTACGCAACGATCGCCTGCCGACGCGAAAAGCGCAAGCGGGGCTGGGCTAGTTGCCCAACCCCTGCATGGCGAGATCGACCTGCTCAACTGTTGGGAGCGCCACGTCGACGACGACGCCATCCTCATCCGCACCGAGCAGCTCGAGGGTTGCTAGCTGGGTGTCGAGCAGGGAAGCCGGGAAGAAATGTCCCGCCCGATGGGAGAGCCGATCGGCCAGCACAGCGCGGTCGCCGTGCACATGCACGAAGCGGACGCGCGGCGCGCCCGTGCGCAGGATGTCGCGATAGGACCGCTTCAGGGCCGAGCACCCGACCACCGAGGGGCGGCCGGCCGCCTCGTCCTTGGCGATTTCAGCCGCCAGCGCCCGCAGCCAGGGTTCGCGATCATTGTCATCGAGCGGAATGCCCGAGGACATCTTGGCGACGTTCTCCGGCGGATGAAAGCTGTCGCCCTCGACGAAGCGCCACCCGAGCCTTGCGGCCAGAGCCTCGCCGACAGTGGTCTTGCCGCTGCCGGACACGCCCATCACCACGATATGCTGCAGATCTTCGCTCATAGCAGCCACCATCCCACAAGCGCGAAGCCGAAGCCGATCACCCCGAGCAAGGTTTCCATCACCGTCCAGGTCTTGAGCGTCGTCCGTTCATCCATTTGAAGGAAGCGGCCGACGAGCCAGAAGCCGGAATCGTTCACGTGGCTCAACACCGTCGCGCCGCAGGCAATGGCGATCACGAGGAAGCACAGGTCGAAGGGGCTGAGCCCCGTCGTCGCGGCGACCGTCGGAGCGAGCAGCCCGGCCGTCGTCGTCAAAGCGACGGTCGCCGACCCCTGCGCCACGCGCAGGGCCGTGGAAATGAGGAAGGCGGCGACGATCAGCGGCATGCCGATCGCCTCGAGGCTGCCGGCGAGCGCCTGCCCGATGCCGCTTGCGCGCAGAACGCCACCGAACATGCCGCCGGCTCCGGTGACGAGAATGATGCCGCAGATCGGGCCCAGCGCCCCGTCCATCAGCTTTTCCATGTCCTTGAGCGTGCGCTCGCCGCTGAGGACCCACATGCCGACAAGCACGGTGATCAGCAGGGCGACGGGCGTCTGCCCGGCCATGCGCAGGATGCTGACCCACAATGCGCCACCGTCGATCATCTTCGCGGCGGCCAGTGTCGAAAGGCCGGTATTCAGGAAGATCAGCACGAGCGGCAGCAGCAGCACCAGCATGACGGTGCCGAAAGACGGGGGCACCTTGTCGCGCGCCGCCTCGCTCGGCGATCCGAGAAGGGTTGGCACCGGCAGTTCGAAGCGCTTGCCCGCCCAGAGGCCGAAGAGGTAGCTGCCGAGATACCACGTGGGCAATGCGACGACGAGACCGACGATCACCAGCAGGCCGATATCCGCCCCCAGCAATTCGCTGGCGGCGACCGGGCCCGGATGGGGCGGGAGAAATGCGTGCATCACCGCGAAAGCGCCCGCCGACGGCAGCGCATAAAGCAGCACCGAACCGCCGAAGCGGCTCGCGACGCTGAAAATGATCGGCAGCATGACCACGAGGCCGGCGTCGAAGAAGATCGGAAAGCCGAAGAGCAGCGAGGCGATGCCGAGCGCCAAAGGCGCGCGCTCAGGCCCGAACTGGCCGATCAGCCGGTCCGCGAGCACCTGTGCGCCACCGGAAACCTCCAGCATCCGCCCGATCATCGCGCCGAAGCCGACGAGAAGCGCCACCGAGGCGAGCGTCGAGCCGAACCCCTGCAACAGCGTCGGAACCACGTCCTTGAACGAGATGCCGGTCACCAGCGCGGTCAACAGGCTGACCAAAACCAGGGCGACGAAGGCGTGCAGACGCAACCGGAGGATAAGAAAAAGAAGCAGGCCGACGGCTGCCGCCGCAATCAGCAGGAGCGTCGCGGTTCCATAGACGGGTTCGATCGAAGTCATGTGTCCTCCTTGTTCCGGAAGTGAGGTCAAGGGCCATATAGTCTATGGCCCTTCTCAGCAACCTACCTGAAAGAGGTGGGCACAGGAGATACGACCGCATCAATAAGGGCCCGTAGCCGGGCGGTCGCGATCGCCTTCGACAGGCGATCACAACACGTTTGAGGCGCGTCGCATTGCCATAGGCACCGTTCGCCACACGCACTCGATCAGACCCCATAGGGCGTGTTAGGTATGCCAACATGGCAGACCTGTCGTGATCAGTTCAACTGAAAGGTAGAATAAATGCGCGCTACAATCCTGTTGGCAATGGTTCTAGCCCTCGCCGGATGCTCCCAGACCGGCGGTGGCGGCTACACCGCTGACTATGAGGCTGGCGACGGCGACTATTATCACGGGATCGTCGCGCCGAGATAAGGCCCAACCTTCCCGCACGAAAGACCAGCTTTCGTGTTCCGGCGGGATGGGCGCTTGATCAAGTCCATCCCGGCAACGCCTCCCAAGCAGAGCGGCAGCTGCCATGGCCACGATCAATCGTTGGTCTGCCAGCTCATCCACCCGAAATCGCAAGTGCCGCGACCATTCCGGACCGGTTTCATCGCCGCGGACCACTCATTCCGTGGAATAGAGATCCTCCTCCCGCGCATTCAGCATTCCCGCGAGCGTGCGCAAGCCGCTGTCGAGCTGGTCCATCGTCGGGGTCGCCAGCGCCAGTCTGACCGCATTGGGCGCATGGCCGGGCATCACCGCGAAGGTGGTGGAGGGCGTCAAGGCGATATCGCGCCTGGCCGCGGCAACGACGAAACTCTGCGAGCGCCAGTGGGGTGGCAGCGTCAGCCAGAGGTGGAAGCCGTTCTCGTTCGACTGGATATCGAAGCCGGATAGTCGGTCGGCCGCAAGCCTCTGCCGGGCGCGCGCATCGATGCGCTTCCGCCTGACCAGTTCGGCAACGGTGCCATCCGCCATGATCCGCTGGGCCGCGGCAAAGGTAAGACCGGAGGCCGGCCAGCCGCCGGAACGCACCGACGCCATCATGCTTTCCCGCAAGCGCAGGGGCGGGACGATAAAACCGAGCGACAGGCCCGGCGCGACCCGCTTGGACAGGCTGTCGATGACGATGCAGGTTTCGGGCGCGAGTGTCGCAAGCGGCAGGTCGTCCTCGAGAAAGCTGTAGACGCGATCCTCGATGACCGGGAGGTCGAGCGCCTCGACGACCCGGATCAGATCGCTCCGCCGCGCCGCAGACATCGTCGTGCCAAGCGGGTTCTGGACCGCCGGCTGAATGTAGATCGCCGACAGCCGGGCCTCCTGATGCGCCCTTAACACCGCATCCGGCCGCACACCGTCGCCGTCCATCGCAAGCGGCACCAGCGTGATGCCCAACCGGACGGCGATGCCCTTGATGAAGGGATAGGTCAGCGCCTCGACGCCGCATCGGCCGCCGGTCGGAACGAGCGCGGCAAGTGCCGCGCCAATGGCCTGTCGACCGTTGCCGGTAAAAACGAGCTGCTCCGGCGTTGCGCACCATCCGTCCCGCGACAGAAAATCAGCGGCCACGCTGCGGGCAACGGCCGTTCCGGTGCTGGTGACCTGCCTCAAGGCGACATCCAGAGCGGCGGGCCTTTCGGGGCCCGCGAGGCTCCTGGCGATCAACGCGGTCTGTTCGGGCAGGATCGGATAGTTGAATTCCAGATCGGTCCGGATGCCACGCGGTTCGCCAAGCGCTTCCGCGCCACGCCTGGTCTCGCCCGAAACGAAGGTGCCGCGACCGACTTCGCCAACGACAAGTCCACGCCGCAGCAGTTCCGAAAAGACACGGCTCGCCGTCGAGGCGGCAATCTTGTGCTCATGGGCAAACCGGCGCTGTGGCGGCAGCCGGTCGCCCGGTTTCAGCGTGCCGTTCGCGATCTCCGCGGCGATGGCGTCGGCCAGCCTGATATATTCGGAGTTAGACATTTATTGCTCCGAGTACAATGTTTAGATTGCACCGAGCAGTATCTGCGATCATTCTCCTTTCATCAACCCACTTTCATTGAGAACGCAGGCGCTTCGGCGTCGCGGCGCGTCAACGCGGAGCCACGCCATGGAACTGACCCTTGCGACCGTCCTCGTCGCTTTTGCCGGCGTGTTTCTGATCAGCTTCATGCGTGGCGCATTCGGCGGCGGCTTCGCCATCATCGGCATTCCGCTGCTGTCGACCGTGATGGATCCGGTTACGGCCGGCGGTCTGCTTGCACCGCTGTTCATCGCGATGGACCTCTATGCGCTGCGCTACTGGAAGCCTTCGACCTGGTCGAAGCCGGACCTCATGCTGCTCGTGCCCGGGCTGGTGATCGGGATCGGCATTGGTTACTTCGTGTTCCGTGCGCTCGACCATCGGGCCATCGCAATTCTGATGGCGGGCATCACGCTCGCCTTTGTCGGGCTCTGGTTCATCCGGGGCGCCGAGGTGACCCCGCATCCGCGTTCGAGACCAAAGGCCGTTGCCGCCGGCTTCACCTCGGGCATCACCACCATGGTTGCCCATTCGGGCGGCCCGCCGCTCGCGATGTACCTGCTGCCGCTCGGTCTCAGCAAGGAAATCTATGCGGGAACCACGAGCCTGTTCTTCACCGTCGGCAACGCCACCAAGCTTGTGCCCTGGCTGCTGCTGTCGCAGCCTTCGGGCGGAACCTGGACCCTGATGGCGCTTTGCCTTCTCACCATTCCGGTCGGCGTGTGGTCGGGCTGGCGGCTCCATGGGGTGTTGGACCAGCGCCAGGTCTATCGCGCCTGCTACGGGCTGCTGGTGATAACCGCGTTGAAACTGCTGTGGGATGGTGTTTCCGGCTACATCGCCTGATCGTCGCTACGGGCGTGAGCCGACTTGGGCAGTTAGAGCCAGCGTCTGACACGCGCCTTGTAGGCCCGATAGACGTCGCCGAACTTGCGCTCGAGATAGGCCTCCTCGGACGCCACGACGCCATAGCGGATGACGAGGTAAAAGGGGACCAGCAGGATCAGCAGCCACAGAGTGTCGAAGAGAATGGAAAAGCCGATCAGGCCGAGGAACATGCCGGTATAGATCGGGTTGCGGGTGAAGCGGTAGGGACCGGCTTCGACGATCGTCGATGTCGGGCGATGGATCTGGATTTCGGTTCCCGCGCGCCTGAAACTCACCGCCGCCCAGATCAAAAGCGCAAGACCGGCGAGAAAAATGATGCCGCCGGCGAGGGCGTCCGGCACGATCGCGGGCACGTACGGCAACGGGTGGAGCCGGTCGAGCACCAGGCCACCGCCCACCGACATTACCCAGGCGATCGGCGGATGGATCACCGCGCCGGAACGGTCAGGCGCATTTCCTGTCGTCTCGTTCATCAAAACACCTGTTGCCTGGTTTGCGCGTGGTCCGCTCCCGCACCAATGGCGCGGTTGCCATTTTAGCGGACGCGGGCCATTTGCGAAAACCCTCCAAGACGCTATGTGAACGGAGGATCATCGGCTCTGTTTGGGACCATGATCACGCCATGGCTACAACAGGACGAGACACATGAAAGCACGCGTCAAATGGGTGGAAGACCGGACCTTCGTCGGAGAGTCTGGTAGCGGCCACAAAGTCGTTTTGGGAACCGCCTTCGGAGAGGAAGGTCGCACCCCGGGACCGAGCCCGATGGAATTGGTGCTGATCGGCACCGGCGGCTGCTCGGCCTATGACGTGGTGCACATCCTGGAGAAGGGTCGCGAACCGATCGAAGACTGCGTCGTCGAACTCGACGCCGACCGCGCCGATACGGAGCCGCGCGTCTTTACCCGCATCCACATGCACTTCATCGTCAAGGGCCGCGGGCTCGCAGTCAACAAGGTCGAGCGCGCCGTTTCGCTGTCGATCGAGAAATACTGCTCCGCCTCGGCCATGCTCGCCAAGACCGCGACGATTACCCACGATTTCGAAGTGGTCGATACCAGCGCCGGCTGAGCCCCTACCCGGAGCTCGCATCAACGACCAGCGGGCGCGCGGTCCCTATCGTCGTGCCGGCTGAAACAGTTCGACGACATTTCCGGAGGGGTCGATCAAAAGGATCTGCGCCCCTCCGGGACCGGTGACGATGTCGTTGCGGAACATGACGCCGGCGCGGCGCAGCCGCTCGACTTCGGCGTCGAGGTTATCGACGAGGAGATGGATGCGGTTCCAGCCGCCCGGCGCCGGCTTCTCGCCGTCCGGCATCGGCCGGCCGGCCGAACTCGTCGGTCCGCTCAGCAGCAGCCGCAGCGCACCGCGCTGCACATCCGCGAAAGCCGGTGCATAGCTCGACAGAAGCGAAAAACGGAGGTGGGTCGTATACCAGGCGATCGCCGCCTCGACGTCGTCGACCATGTAGCGGACGTTGACCGTTTCAGACATCTGCCTTTCCTCCGAAGCAACCGTCTGCCCGCAAACAGAAGCCGGCGCCTGCGCCTCGGCAACGCCCCTCCTTCAAGAGAGTGGTCGCCGATCTTCAATCCCGATAGAAGTTGCGCCGCCAGCGGTGGGCGGTCAGTTTTGCCCGCTGCGTATCCGGCAGGCCGGCACCGTCGCCGATGGCGCAGTTGCGCTCGACGTTGCGCACCGAGCGCATGCCAGGAATGACCGTCGATACCGCCGGGTGGCTGAGAACGAAGCGCAGCGCCGTCTCGGCCAGCGCGTCAGGCTTGATTTCCAGGTCTTCGACGATCTTCTGCGTCCGTTCCTCGACCTCGCGCTTGCGCTCGCCGCGAAAGTAGGTCTCGCGGAAGTCGCCCTCGGGAAAGACGGTATCGGCGCGGATCTGGCCGGTGAGACCGCCTTCGTCCAGCGCCACGCGGACAATGACGCCGACATTGTGCTTCAGGCACGCCGGCAGCAGCTTCTCCTCGGGCGCCTGTTCGAAGATGTTGTAGATCACCTGCACGCTGTCGACGACGCCGGTCTCGATCAGCCGGAGCGCATTGTCCGGCTCGTAGTCGTTGATCGAAACGCCGAAGAAGCGGATCTTGCCGTCGCGCTTCAGCCGCTCGACCGCTTCCAGCCAGTCGCCGCGGCCGACCCACTCGTCCGACCAGACATGAAACTGCTGCACGTCGATCGTCTCGACGCCGAGATTGCGCAAGCTCGTCTCGGTGCAGGCGATCACGTGATCGGCCGGGAAAGTCTGCTCGGCAGGCGTGCCGGCATGCGCAGGCCATTGCATGTTCTTCGGCGGGATCTTGGTGGCGACGTGGATCGTCTCCGACCGCTCGCGCAGCAAGGCGCCGATCAGCTTCTCGCTGTGACCCTGACCGTAGCCGAGTGCGGTGTCGATGAAGTTGAGGCCGAGGTCAACCGCGCGGTTGAGGGCGCGCGCGGACTCGTCATCGCTTGCGCCCTGCCACTGGCTCTTGCCGATGCCCCAGGCACCGTAACCGATTTCGGAAATGCGCAGGCCCGTGCGGCCGAGGGTTCTGTAGTGCATGGTGCTCTCGCTGGCATTGGAGGGAGGACGGGATGTCGCCGGTTATCTAGGCCTCGGCGATCGACGGTCAACCTGGAAAATGCCCGGGCCAGCTGCCCTATGCCTTCTAGGCAAGGAACCAGAAGAAGACAGCCGACAGGAAGATGAAGGCGAGCACGAGCCCGATGAACTGCCGCATGCCCTCGCTCGTATTGTCGCCGAGCAAGGCGACCCAGATCGGCCCGCCGCTGCAGTCTTCGTCGCGCAGGTCGCGAATGGAGGCCAGCGCCTCGCGACCCACCGTCCGGCGGCTATAGTCGTGCGTCGGCGGCTGCCGGTTGCGATGAGAGGCAAGCGATCCCGAAAGATCCGGCGCGACGAGGCCACCATCGCCTGCATCGACCACCGGGGCCGGCCGGCCCTCCGTCGTGGGCTGATTGCGGGTCGCGTCTCCTGCCCGCAGGCGCCCCGCGCCATGGTGAAACACCCAGCGCTGGGGTTTCGACTGCAGATCGGATTTCACGTGCCGGATGGACATTACGCACCTCCACCGGAGTAACCGCTAACCGGGCGCTTTGGTTCCGTGGGCGGGCGCGCATTATTGATCGTGGGGGGCGGAGCGTCGCCGATACGTCGCTTGAGGGACGCAATTGCCGGCAGCGTCAGCCGAAAAATAAAAGAGCCCGCCGCGGGAGGAGCGGCAGGCTCTCAAAAATCGATCAGCAGCCTGGGAGGAGGAGTGGCGCTGATCTCGTGAACGATCCATGGGAGGAGGAGATCGTTCACCCGTCGAAGCTCTGCGGGAGGAGATGCATTGCTTCGATGAGGTGAATATACAGGGTTTCTGCCCAAATCGTAGGCGGATTTTGTGCAGGCCAGCTATGCGCTATGCGCGCAGCGCAACACCGGCGCACCGGTCCAGGCCCATAGAAAATGCGGTCGAACGGCCGGCGACGTAGATGATACGCGAGCACGTCAGGCGACGCGCAGGCGGGCGGAAACGGGTTTCACGCCGCCCCCGCTCCGACGCCGCAGATGCTGCCGCTGGGCGAAACGATCAGTTTTCCATGAAGGCGCGTGCCATGCTGTCACGGATCGGCTTGGTGAGATAGTCGAAGAAGGTCCGCTCCGCCGTCTGGATCAGGATTTCCGCCGGCATGCCGGGGGTCACGACGAAATTGTGAACCCTCGCAAGCTCGCTTGCCGGCAGGTTGACGCGCGCCAGATAGACCTCGCGCGTGCCCTCCTGCGTCTGTACCGGCAATGCGTCCGCCGAGACGTAGAAAACCTGCCCGTTCAGAACCGGCGTCGTGCGCTGGTTGAGCGCGGTCAGGCGCACCGTCGCCTTTTCGCCCACCCGGATATTGTCGACGTCGGTGCGCAGCACCTGTGCCTCGATGATGAGCGGAACGTCAGCCGGCAGGATTTCCATGATCGGCTTGCCGCTCTCGATGACACCGCCGGAGGTGTGGAAATGCATCCGGATGACCGTGCCGGTCACCGGCGCATTGATCGTCGCGCGGCGCAGAACATTGGTGGCACCACGCAGTTGCTCGCGCACCGTGTCCAACTCAGCTTCGGCCTTCTGCAACTCGTCGAGTGCTGCCTCGCGGTAGCTCTCCTCGGTCTGGTTGACTTGCTGCTGCTGTTTCAGGATCTGGGCGCCGGTTTCGGAGACTTCGGACATCAGCCGGCCGATCTGCCCCTCGGCATCGGCGATCGCCCGCTGGATGCTCTTGATCTCCGTCTTACGGATCAGGTCCTTGGCGAGCAGCGTCTTCTTGCCGATATATTCCTCCTCGAGCAAGGTCCGCTGCTCGCGGACCGACTTCAGCTGCTCCTCGAAGCCTTCGGACCGGAACTCAAGGCTCTCTATGTTTCGCTTCAAAAGACCGATGTCGCTGTCGAGCTTGCTTCTCCAGGTTTTAAAGTTGAGCTGCTGGCTCTGGACGATCGGCACGACCTCCGGATCGTCCTTCAGGTTCTCGGTGAGGACCGTCGGCAGCGCCACCTCCTTCAGGCCGTTGGCCTGCGCATTGAGCCGGGCGACGATCGCCTCGAGCCTTGCCCGTCTCAAAAAGAACTGCCGTTCGTTGGCAAGCGCCGCCGTCTCGTCCAGCCGGATCAACGGCTGGTCGGCGGTGACATGGTCGCCCTCGTTGACCAGGATTTCCTTGATGATCCCGCCCTCGAAATGCTGGATCACCTTGTTCTGCCCGGTCGCAACGAAGCTTCCCTGGGCGATGACGGCCGCCGCCAGCGGCGCGGTGAAGGCCCACAGCCCGAAACCGCCGAAGGTAACGACGATCAGCACCATGCCGATCATCGTATGCCGCCAGATCGAACGCGGAACCTCCGCGTACCAGGTCAGATCCTGTACTTTGGCCATATCGCTCATGATCGCCTACGGAAGCTGGTTTTGTTCGAGCGGGTTGCCCTCGGTATTCACGCCGCGCGACGCAAGTGCCTTGAGCACATCCTGGCGCATGCCGAAGAGCGCCACGGTGCCGTTGACGAGCAACAGGACCTTGTCGACGCTGTTGAGCAGTGCGGGCCGCTGGGTGATGGTGACGACGGTGATCTTCTCGCGCTTGGCATGGCTCAGCGCCCGCGTCAGCGCCGCTTCGCCGGCAGTATCGAGATTGGAATTGGGCTCGTCGAGCACGACCATGCGCGGATTGCCGAAGAAGGCGCGGGCGAGCGCCACGCGCTGCTTCTGGCCGCCCGAAAGCGGCGAGCCGTCGGCCGCCACCACGGTCTCATACCCGTGCGGCAACGTGGCGATCATGTCGTGCACGTCGGCAAGCTTGGCGGCGGCGTAAATGTCGGCGTCCGTAGCATCCTCGCGCATGCGGGCGATGTTGGCCTTGATCGTGCCGGGGAACAGCTGCACGTCCTGCGGCAGGTAGCCGATGCTTTCGCCGAATTGCCGCTGGTCCCAGTTTCTGAGATCCATGAGATCCAGCCGGACGTTGCCCGACGTCGGCAGGATGGAGCCGACGAGCATCTTGCCGAGCGTCGTCTTGCCGGCGCCGGAACTGCCGATGACCGCGAGCGAGTCGCCCGGCTCCAGCGCAAAGGTGATGCCGTTGAGCACCACGCGCTTTGTGCCTTGCGGGACGAAGAGCAGGCGCTCGACATCGAGGCGTCCTTCGGGTCGCGGCAGCTTCAGCCGCTCGAAGTTCAGCGGCGACGTCTGCAACAGCGAGGTGATGCGCCCATAGGCGGCGCGCGCCTGGATCACCTGGTGCCAGCCTTCGATCGCCGCCTCGATCGGGCCGAGCGCACGGCCGGCGATGATCGATGCCGAAATCACCATGCCGCCCGTCAGGTGGCCGTGAAGCGCAAGATTGGCGCCCCAGCCAAGCATCGTTACCTGCGTCAGCAACCGCACCGCCTTGGAAAGCGAGGCAAAGGCGATGTTGCGATCCTGCGCCAGAACCTGCGCCTTGAGCGAGCCGGCCATGTCCTTGCCCCAGATGTGCACGGCCTCTGGGATCATCGCCAGTGCATTGATGATCTGCGAATTGCGCGACATGGAATCGAGATGCAGGTTTGCCTTGGTCTGGTAGTTGGTGGCCTCGCCGAAGCCGGCGGCCGTCGCACGCTGGTTGAGCAGCGTGACGATCAAAAGCAGGACGGCCGAGGTGACGACGATGGCGCCGAGATGCGGGTGGATGAGGAAGACCGCCACCAGGAAGAACGGCGCGATCGGCGCATCGAGGAAGGAAAGCAAGGTTCCCGACACCAGGAACGAGCGCAATTGCTGCAGGTCGCCGAGCGTCTGGTATTCGCGCCCGTTGCTGTGGAGTGCGGCTCTTGCCGCCGCACTCAGGATCGGCGCGCCGAGCTGGGCGGCGACCTCTACCGCCGTTCGCATGAGGATCATGCGACGGATGCCGTCGAAAACCGTCTGCAGCACCACGGCGCCGACGATCAGCGCCGTCAGCATCATCAAGGTGTCGATCGAGCGGCTGGTCAGCACCCGGTCGGATATCTGGAAGAGATAGACCGGTATCGCGAGCACGAGCACGTTTGTGGCGATCGTGAACACCATGACGATCATCAGGTTCTGCCGGATCGCCTTGATGCCGGCCCTGAGGCTGGCGGAGAAATCGACCGGTCCGAGGCGTTTGTGAAAGGCGCCCCCTCCGCCGCCACCGCCGCCGCCCTTGCCGTCGGACGATCCGCCACCCTTGTCGGGCGAACGGGCCTCGACCTTGATCGGTCCGCGATCGGCTTCGATCACCACCATGCCCGACGGCGAATATCTCTCCTTCATCTCCGCCGTCGGCCAGACGACCGGCTTGTCCGCCGGCTTTTCGATGCGCGGTTCCGGCCTCAGTTCCTCCTGCATCGGTCGGCGCTCGCCCGGCGCTTCGTCGCGCGGAGCGGGCTGGATCTCGACGCGCGCCACCGGCTCGGTCTTCGGCGGCCAGGGCCGCTGCATGACGTTGCCTGTCTCCGCGGCGCCTGCCGGTGGCGTTGCCGTCTGTGGCGCCTGCCGCGTCACCGCCTCGGCGATCCCCATCGGCGCGGCCGCTGCAGCACGCACCGGCGCGACGCCGGGTACGGTGGTCGCCGCCTGTATCGGCCTTGCAGCGACACCCGAGCCCCCGGGTGAAATACTCCAATTGCCGTTGTCGCCGGCGTCGGTTGCCGCCACTCTTCTTATCTGGTCCGCCACTCCGTCGATCTCCCTAACCGCACGATTGAGAACGTGTTCTTGATGATTGAGCTTGCGAAGAAACTGCCGCCGCGCGGCATCGGCGCGGGACGTTTCCGACCGTGTTTCCTTTTCCTCCACGCGCGAAGCGGCATCGCCGCCGGTTTCGGCGGGCGCCGGCCGAGACGGATTGGTGCGGTCGGTCATGATTATCCTCCCGCACTCCCATCAGGCGACCATGCTGTGCATGGGGTCGGCGCTGGCCGTGTCGATGCTGTGCTGGTTCGGCGAGATCTGGTCCTGCGGCTGGTGGCCGGAATCCGGCGTGAGCATGTCGTCGCCGAGAAAGATCACCGCCTCACTGACGAGCGCATCCGGATTCTGGCCTCCGAGATAGGGATCGTTCTTGACCAGCTCCGCCTGGATGAGCACCTCGTCCGAATAGGCGCCGCCACCGGCATAGATGGTCTTGCCGGTATCGACATCGACGATCCCGGCATAGTTCAACAGGGCGTTCGAGCCGGTGGAAATGGTCCAGTCCGCATCCGGGCGCGCCTCGAGCGCGTTCATCGCCAGCGTCACCTGATCGCTGTCGCCGAGGATGTTGGTCTGCTGGATATAGTTGAGGCTAATGAGATCGCCGGAAATGTAGAGCACCCGCAGGCCATGAAGCCCGGCAAAGGCGGGATCGTGCAGAAAGTCGTCGCCCGACGGCTTCTTGCCTTCCGACAGGTCCTGCAGCGCCGACAGGTAACCGTCCGACATCGGATTGACCGGGCCTGCACGACCGGCCTCGACGATGCCGGCATAGTTCCAAAGCAGGTTTCCACCGGTCGAGACCGAACCGGCACCGCTGGTGTGGAATCCGCCGACGGCACCAATCAGATCATTGTCGAGCAGGATATTCGTCTGCTGGATGATGTTGGCGTCGAAGACGCTTCCGCCGACAAAGATCAGGTCGAAGCGGTATCCCAGTTCAAGCAGCGACACCTCGTTGGCGGCGGTGTTGTCGCCGGCGACGATCGAGAGCTTCGAGCCCGAAGCCGAAAGGATCGCCGTGTCCTGGTCCGACATGAAGGTAAACTGCTGCAACCAGTTCACCATCATCAGGTCGCCCTTGACCTCGGTGATGGCCCAGGCCTTGGGGAAGTCCCCGGTTTCCGCATGGGCTGGTTCCTGCGCCGGCTCGACATGCTTGAACATCGCGATGTTGAACGCCTGGGTGGCTGCCTGCTCCGGACTGCCGCCGCTGAGCGCCGAACTGACGAGGTCGCTGTCGTAATAGGCGTTGACCTGCACGATCGCGTTGAGCGCGACATGGTCGCCGGCCACAGCCAGCACGTCCGCCTGCAGCCAGTTGCTGGTGATCACGACGGAGTTGACCAGCGTGTTGCTGCCGGTCTCCAGTTCGACCGAACTGTTGATCGAAACGGTGCCTTCCCCGTACGCGACGCCGCCGCTGACCTCGACCGGCCCGTTCGTAAGTGCAGGCGCGTCCGGTGTCTCGGTGGCCTCGTCCGCGCCCGGCAGATGATCCTTGAGAACCGGCGCTTCCTCGACGATCACGCCATTCACATAAATGCCTTCGAGCGCGCTTGCCTTGGCGACGAAATGGCTGACGGTCATCCCCTCGGCCTCTGCCTCGCCGCTGGCCGCATAGGCATCGAGCCTTTCAGCCGCGTTCGTTACCAAGCTGGCGATCGCATCGCTGGAGCCAGCGACATCGGTGTCGCCGAACAGCGAAATCTGCTGGGCCGCATCGATGAGTTCGGCCATCGTTGCGCTGTTGTCGATCTGCAGGCTGGACGTCAGTCCATGCCCGCCGACGCTGACGAAGTCGTTGTCCGAGAGTTCGGCGATCTGGTTGCTGTAGACCACGACCGAACCCGGCGGGTTGATGTGCGGCTCGACCACCTGCGCCGCCGATCTCGGCGATCCGCCCTGCAGGAAGGCTTCCGTGCTGGCGCGGCCAAAGGAACCGCCAAAAATGGGATATTCCGGCAAGGACACTCCGGCATAGCCGTCCGGTATCGGCATGAATATGTCCGGTCCGACCGGTTTGTACGGGACGTCGGGGTTGAAATCGTCGAGATCGTAGGGTGCGTGCACCTTGACCGGCGCGGACGAGAGTTCCTTCGGGTCCTTGTGGACCTCGCGATCCGGATCGAATTTCTCGTGGATTTCACGCAGACGGGCCTCTTCGGCCGAGAGCTCGAAGAGACCGATGAAATGGGCAATGGCCTCGGTGATCTTTGCGGAATACAAGGTCAGGGCCTCCTTCTTGTAACCGGCAGTCCCCTCTGGCATGGCGGGTCATGCCGGACTGCGCGAGAGGCTCCCCGCGCAGTCCAATTCAATGCCGATGTCCGCGGCATGCGGTTCGGCATCACCTCATGATCAGGTGTTGTCGTCGTCGCCGACCGCAGTGGTCGTGAAGTCCCCACCAACAACCGTCATGTCGATCGTGTTGCCCTGCAGGTTCGCACCAAGCACGATCTGTTGGTTGAAGGCGTTCGTGTCGATGACGGCATCGGCCGACGCCGAGGAGAGCCCTTCGACGAAGCTGTCGTCACCATTGTACGAGCCCCACATGCCGGCGCTGCCACCAGCACCGCCATCGCCGTTCGTTGCGAAGCCGCCAGCACCGCCGTCGCCCGCGGCACCACCGAATGAATGGCCACCATAGGCGTCGCCACCGTCGCCGCCGCCTGCCCACGAACCCGTGAGAGCAAGGCCGCCAAGGCCTGCGCCGCCGGTTGCAGCACCACCGGTGCCGTCGCCACCATAGCCGTCACCGCTGGTCCCACCGCCGGCATAGGCATCGCCACCGCCGCCGCCGGCGCCACCGACGCCCGCACCGGCGCCAAAGCCGGCACCTGCACCGAGACCGGCACCAAAGCCGTCGCCACCATCACCTGCGTCACCGGCGTCGCCGCCATTGGCACCGCTGGTATCGCCAACCGCCACGCTGTTGCCACCGAGGCTGTCGCCACCGTCGCCACCAAGGTTCAGGATCGGCAGGACGAAGCCGCCGGCGTCACCGCCGTCACCGCCGTCCGAGGCGCCTGCCGGGCCGCTCGTGACCGCGCCCGTTTCACCGCCATTGCCGGCACCGTTGCTGCCGCCGTCGCCACCGACACCCGCGCCGACACCAAGGCCGACACCGAGGCCGAGGCCAACACCGAGCCCGGCACCGCCGGCGCCACCGGCACCTGCCGTGGCCGAACCGCCATTTGCGTCACCGCTGCTGCCGTCGGCACCAACGCCAACGCTGGCAGCGATACCGCCAAGCCCGGCACCGCCGGTGGCATCGGCATTGTTGGTGGAATCACCGCCGTCACCGTCGCCAGCACCCGCGAAGCCGCCGATCGAGTGGCCGCCATCGCCGCCGTCACCGCCGTTGGCATAGGCCTTGCTGCCGCCCTCGCCGCCATCGGCGCCGGCCTTGATGCCATCGCCCGAGCGGGCGTCGCCGGCATTGGCGTTGCCGTTCTGGTTGAGCGTACCGCTGTTGTTGATGTCCGAGGCGCTGTCGTCATCCGACATGATGGCGTTCTGGCTGAACACGTTGGCAACGTTGCTGTTGCCGTTCATCGAGCCGTTCAGGATGTCCTTGAAGCTCGTGTTCGCCATGCCGTGGATCGAGGAGTTGTCGATATCGGCAAAGTCGTCGTCCGACGGCTTGTAGCCGCTCAAGTCAAGATCGACGTCCACGTCGACCGTCGTCTTGCTGTCGACGTCGACATGGGTGCTGTTTTCGTTGAGGTTGGCATTGAGATTGGCGTTGCCATTACCGTTGAGGTTGGCGTTGCCGTTGCCGTTCAGGTTGGCATTGCCATTGCCGTTCAGGTTGCCGTTACCGTTGGCATTGGCGTTGCCGTTGCCATTCAGGTTTCCGTTGCCGTTCAGGTTGCCATTGTAGGACTCGCTGTATTGCGATTGTCCCTGGTCCTGGCCCTGCCCTTGATCCTGGCCCTGTCCCTGGTCTTGCCCCTGGCCCTGGCCTTGTCCCTGTCCCTGAAGCTGGCCCTGCAGCTCCGCCTGCAATTGTCCTTGACCCTGGCCTTGCCCTTGATCCTGGTCTTGATCTTGAGACTGGCTGTCATCCCATGGCCACAGGATATTCTTGTCCTTGCTCATAACGATCACCTCAAGTTGAGGCCGCGACAGCCGAGCCGCATTCTTCTCATACGCGGATTTGGGCCATGCGCGGGCTACATGTTGAACTTAATGAAAATGGTTCCTCCTGGACGCCGCAGCGTCCGCATGCCGATATTTCGATTGCTTTCTTCTGGCTGCCTCTCCCCTATTGGGTCGAGAGGACCGGATCAGGTTCCCTAAAGGGCATTTTGCCATTCGATGCAGTGCTAGCCCCATAAGGCCCGATGCGTCCTGCTCGCCGGTTGCGCTGGAGAGTCTGTCGAAAACCGATACACATTGTAAGTTGTCAGTTCGGGCTAACCACCGCGGGCTAGCGGCGACGGCGAAATGTCTTCACCCGTGGGTTAGGTAAAATGTGGCCCTCAACCGTCCGCCGGCGGCAAGCCGACGACAGGGCTGGGCGTTGCGTTTCAGGGTCTGCAGGACGCCTGCCGGAACAAATTTACTCGCCGCCAGAATGGGATATTCTAGCGTTCGTCCATTGACGGACAAAAGCGCTGGCAGGGGCCCATGGCAAGATTTCATGAGATCCTACTTCTGATCGGACAACTCAACTATACGTGGACCAATACGGAGAGTTTGCTCATCTACCTCATCGCCGGCCTCGCCCGGGTCGACAAGGAAACCGCGATCGTCATCTTCCTGACGCTGAACACGACGCGGGCCCGTATCGAACTCGTCGAGCGGCTGACCAAGATGGGAAAGACGCCTGCCGCCCAGCGGCAGGAAATTCTGGCGATTACCCAACAGCTTGGCCGGCAGGCGAAGCTCCGCAACAAATACAGCCACTGCATCTATTCCTTCGACGAAACCGGCGATCAGGCGAGCACGCAGCTGATGGCGATCTTCGACAGCAAGGACACGATCAAGTACGGCAAGATCGAGCAGATCAACGAGGCGGAGATCGCGCGGATCAACGAGGTGATCGAGCAGCTGCAGGAGGTCAACCGGGAAATCTGGGCGATCGTCGACCGCTACGCCTTCCCGCGCTGATCGACCGCCACGAGCGCTGATTGCTGCCCGTCGCCATCCTGCCGGCTGCGGGCGGTGACGGGCGCGGCGGCCCCACACGGCCCGGTTTCCACCCATCCACAATTCAACCGCATTGTCAGGCCATCGCACGAGCGACGGCAACAGGAGGCGATGCGGATGGTTGGAAAGCCTGAGGAGAGGCGGTTTACGAGCCTTGAGGCGCGCATCGACGCTGCGGCCCATGGCGTGCTCGACCGGCTTCCGGCAAGCGGCCTCCTTGGCGGCCTGACCGAATTTCTGGTGTTCGGCATCAAGCAGGCCTTCGCCTGCCTCTTCGGCGGCGCCATGCTGGCCCTGATGCTGGCAACGAAGTTCTACTGGCCCGAAGGCAGTGGTCTCGCCCGCTACGACTTCCTGTTCCTGAGCGCCATCGCCATCCAGATCTCGCTGCTCGTCTTCAAACTCGAGACGATCGCCGAGGCCAAGGTCATCCTGATCTTCCACATCGTCGGCACGCTGATGGAAATCTTCAAGACCTCCGTCGGCTCCTGGATCTATCCGGAGCCGAGCTTCTTTCGCATCGGCGGCGTGCCTTTGTTTTCGGGCTTCATGTATGCCGCGGTCGGCTCCTACCTGGCGCGCGTGACCCGCATTCTCGACATGCGCTACAGCAACTACCCGCCGCTCTTTGCCACCCTGCTTTTGGCGTTCGCCATCTACGTCAACTTCTTCAGCCACCACTACATCATCGACCTGCGCTACGCGCTCTTCGGGTTGACCGCGATCCTCTTCCTTCGCACCACGGTGCACTATCGCGTCTTTCGCTTTCGCCACCGCATGCCGCTGCTTCTCGGCTTCCTGCTGGTCGCCCTCTTCATCTGGTTCGCCGAAAACATCGGCACATGGTCGCGGGCCTGGATCTATCCCTCGCAGCATGCCGGCTGGACGCTGGTCTCCGTGCAAAAGCTCGGCGCCTGGTATCTGCTGATGATCCTGTCCTTCGTGCTCGTCACGCTCGTGCATCGTCCGCGTGCGGTTGTCGCTTCGGCCGCCGTGGCCGAGAGGAAGGCCGCCGAGATGAGCGGTTCACCCGCCGCCGAAAAGGGTGTCGTCGCGCGATAGCGCAACCCTAGAGAGAGGCCGGATCGCCCCGGGAGTTGCAAAACGGCGCGCGCTGGAAAACGATACCGAATCAATCGCTTTCGCAACGAGGGGAAACATGCGGCGTTTCTTTCTTTGCCTGCTGGCGTTCGGCGTCCTCGCTGTCGTTTCAGTCATGATCCTGCCCAGCTTCGTTTCGAGCGACTGGATGCGCGCCGAACTGGGGCGGCAGCTCTCGAACGCGACCGGCAGCGCAATCGCGCTCAACGGCCCGGTCAGGCTTTCCGTCGTCCCGCATCTGGCGGTGGTGGCCGAAAACGTTTCGCTCGATGCGGACGGCATGACCGCAGAGATTGGCGAAGTCGCGGGCTCGGTGACGCTTTCCTCGCTCTGGTCCGAACGCCTGCACGTTAGGGAAGTAAGGCTCGTGCGCCCTGTCGTCGCGCTGCGGCCGAAGGCCGAGGCCGCAGCGGCCACCCAAGACGGGGGGGCCGAGGCGGGACAGGCGAGCACGGGCGAAACACGCGATCCGCTCGCCGCTCTCGTGGCGTTCCTCGAAAAAAGCGCCATCGACAAGATCTCGATCAGCGAGGGAACGCTGCGGCAGGAGGACGCCGCCGGTTCGGTCGACGTCGTCAAGGATCTCGACCTTACGCTCGCCGTTCCGGATATCGATGGCGAATTGTCGCTCTCGGCCGGCGCCGGCGTCGAGGGCCGGCGCTACGAGGTGACGCTTGCCGTATCGCCATTGCGTCCGTTGCTCGAGCACAAGCCCGCCGAACTCAGCCTCTCTCTGCAGGCCGAGCCTCAGCTCGCGGCCGGGCTCACCGAACTGACCGCCAGCGGCCAGGTGGCGCTGAATGCCAATGGCGGTTACCAGATCCGCGGCGGCAAGCTTACGATCGGCGACGAAGCGCTCGGACTCGACGCGCTGTTCGTGCCGGGCAGCCGCCCGCGGTTCCTCGCCGACCTCAATGCCGAACGGCTGGACCTGAGCGCGTTCCTCGAGGGCGGCGAGACCGCCGCATCCTCCTCGCAGCCCGAGGAACCGGCAGGCCGGACGGACAAGGCCAAGGCGGCAGCGGGCCTGCAGGCGCTGGCCGGCTTTGACGCCGATATCAGCGTCAATGTCGGCGCCCTTGCCGTCGGCGACATTTCCGCATCCGACGTCACGCTGACGGCGACGCTCAAGGACGGACAACTGACCGGGCGGCTCGAGCATCTCGGCATCGACGCCGGCAGTGTTGCCGCCGATCTCGCCGCCGACGTCAGCGCCGCCGAGCCGATTTTCCAGGGCCGCGTCGTCAGCAACGGGCTCGACGTTTCCAAACTCGCGGCTCTGGCCGGCCAAGCGGTGCCGCTGACGGGGACCGTGACGATGGACACGGCCTTCGCGTTCCGCGGACTGAGCGCAAGCTCCGTGCGCAAGACGATCAACGTGACCGGCGGCGCGAGCCTGCACGACGCGACCATCGTCATTCCCGGCATCGCCGATCCGGCGATGGCCGAGGTGAAGGCAAAGAAGCTCGCCCTCAAGATCGAGGGCCTGGCCAAGCCGATGCGCCTTGCGGGCAGCCTCGTCTGGCGCGGCAAACCGGCCGATCTCGACCTCACGCTGCCGGTCCGCGACCTGCTGATGGATGCCAACGCCCGCGCGGGTGACATCCCGCTGAAGCTCGATGTGCGCACGAAGGAGGCGACGCTTGCGCTGGACGGCAAGGCGGCGCTTGCAGGCAACTACGCCGGCAAGGTGAACTTCGCGGCCGCAGACCTGCAAGCACTTCTTGCCTGGATCGGCCAGGCCGACGCGGGCGGCATTAGGCAATTCGCCTTCAACGGCGACGTGCAGGCAAGCGCTGCCGGCGTCGCGTTCCAGAAGGCCACGCTCTCGGTCAACGGGGTCGAGGGAAGTGGTAACGGCGCGGTCGAACTTGGAACCCCGCTCAAAATTTCAAGCGCGCTCCATTTCAAGGAACTGGACCTCGCGCGGCTGGCCGGCGCACCTTCGGCAGCGCCGCAGGCAAAGGCCAAGGGCAAAGCGGGCGGAGGCCCTGCCCCGGATGCGCCGCTGGATCTGTCCGCGCTTCGCACGATCGATGCCTCCATCAAGGTCGATGCCGAGACGCTCGGTTACGGCCGCGTCGTCGCCGGGCCGGTCGCTACCTCCCTGAGGATCTCCGAGGGCATTGCAAACCTCGACATTCCCGAAAGCCCCTTCTATGGCGGCCAGGTGGCCGCAAGCCTCACCGCAGACGGCTCCGGCACGGAGCCGTCGATCGCGGTCAAGGCCTCGATTTCGGGCGCTTCGGCCGCGCCGCTGCTGACCGACCTTGCGAACTTCAAGCACCTTGAAGGCGCGCTGCAGACGACGTTCGACATTGCAGGCGCCGGCGGCACGACGGGCGCGCTCAAGCGAGCGCTCAAGGGCACGGCGCAGGTGCGCTTCTCCGACGGCGCCATCCGCGGGATCGACGTCGCCGACGTCTACAACAATCTCGTCGGCCTGATGTCGTCCGGCTTCAAGCAGAACGACAACAAGGCGACCGGCTTTACCGAGCTCGGGGCGTCCTTTGCGATCGAGAACGGCGTTGCCCGCACCGACGACATCAAGCTCGTCGGCCCGCTCGTGCGGATGAGCGGCAAGGGCGAGGCAAACCTGCCGGAGGACCAGTTGAACTTCCGACTCGATCCACGCGTCGTCGCATCCTTGCAGGGCCAGGGCGCCGATATCGCGACGGAAGGCATCGGCGTGCCCGTCATCATCGAAGGGTCGTTTGCCGCTCCGCGTATCTATCCCGACCTATCGGGCCTTCTGAAAAACCCCGATGCCGCGCTTTCGACGTTGAAGAAGCTCGGATTGCCGACCGGCAAGCTGGGGCTCGACGAGCTCCTGTCCGGCGAAGGCAAGGGAGGGAAGCTCCGCGACATCCTCAGCGGTGCGATCGGCAAGCAGCCGAAAGATGAAGGCCGAGAACTCTCCATCGAGCAGATCATAGGCGGTGGCGGCGCCGAGCCCGAGGCGGCACCGCCTGTCGAAGGGCAAATTCCGCCCGACACGGCTGCGGAACAGCCATCGCCGGAAACGCCGCAGCCTGAGCAGCAACCCGCCACAGAAGCCGAGCAGCCGGCACAGGACAAGAGCACCTTGGGAAAGCTGTTCAAGCTCCTTCAGTGAGCGGGCGCCTCCGGTGATGGAGCCCGAAGCCTGAAACATGCCCACAAGACCGCACTTGCCGGCTTCCAACTACGGCCGGCAGTGCTAAAGCTGTCTGCGATTGCTGCAAGGACAGAAAGATCATGAGACACGACCCGTTGTTCGAGCGTCTTTGGGACGGCACGGCTCCGATGGAAGAATGGACCGCCGCGGTCTCGCATGGCGCCATCACGCACGTCGCCGACGATATCATCACCGTCCATACGACCTATTTCTGCGGCAGCGTGACGGCCATCCGCACGCGCGAAGGCCTGGTCCTGATCGATACCGCGAAGCCGGAAACGGCAAAGCAGACCCTCGACGTCATACGCTCGTGGGACGACAGCCCCATACACACCGTCATATTCACCCATGGCCATATCGACCATACCAGCGGGATCACGGAAATCGACCGGGAAGCGGATGCGCGCGGGCTGGCGCGGCCGCGGATCGTCGCCCACCGCAACGTGCAGCGGCGGATGGAGCGCTACGAAGTCTCGCATGGCTACAACAGCATCGCGCAGAGCCAGCAGTTCAACAATCCGGGCTACGTCTATCCGATCGGCCAGCGGCGACCGGACGTGGTCTTTGACGACACCCTGTCGCTCTCCATAGGCGGCGAGCGGATCGAACTCTTTCACGGCAGGGGCGAGACGGACGACGCAACATTCGTCTGGCTGCCGGAACGGCGCGTCCTTGCGAGCGGCGATTTCGTCATCTGGGTGTTTCCGAACGCCGGCAATCCGCGCAAGGTGCAGCGTTATGCTGCCGATTGGGCGACGGCACTCCGGCGGATGGAGGCGCTCGCCCCGGCGGTCCTCATTCCCGGTCACGGTCCGGTCGTCTTTGGCGAAGAGCGCGCGGCCGAGATGCTGCGCGACGGGGCAGAGGCGCTCGAGCATCTCGTGCGCGAAACGCTCGCGCTCCTCAACAGGGGCGCGACACTCGACGAAGTCCTGCATGCGGTGAAGGTGCCGGATGCATATCTGGCCAAGCCCTATCTGGCAGCCAAATACGACGACCCGGAATTCCTCGTCCGCGGCATTTATCACTTCTATGCCGGCTGGTTCGATGGCGACGCGGCCCACCTCAAGCCGCCGCGGACCGCCGACCTCGCATCGGAACTGGCCGCTCTTGCCGGCGGCGCCGAAAAGCTTGCAGAACGAGCCGTGCGCCTATCGGAGGAAGGGCGTTTCCGCCTCGCGGTGCAACTCATAGAATTCGCCAGTGCAGCCGCACCCGACGACCGTGCCATTCAGGCAACCCGCGCGGCGGTCCTGCGACAGAGCATCGAGAACGAGAAGTCACTGATGGGCAAGGCCTTTCTCGCGGTCTACGAACGCGAGGCGGCGCAGCGGTCCAAAGGCTAAA
The DNA here is from genome assembly GCF_000799055.1 of Ensifer sp. ZNC0028. Classification (NCBI taxonomy): domain Bacteria; kingdom Pseudomonadati; phylum Pseudomonadota; class Alphaproteobacteria; order Hyphomicrobiales; family Rhizobiaceae; genus Ensifer; species Ensifer sp. ZNC0028. Next base: position 9,591 of record NZ_JTLA01000116.1, on the reverse strand, counting down.
GCATGTCGCGCAACGATTTGCGACAACGCCATAAAAGCAAGAGCTTAAAACCTGTCGCGTGAAGCCTCTTCACGCGGCACCCGCTTGAAAGAGTTTACTTAGAAGCCAAAGGACTGCTGTGCGGGTTTTGGCTGTTGCTCTTCCAGGTGGACGCCTTCCAGTTCGAGCATGCGCGTCTTGGTGGTCGACCCGCCGGGCGCCGAAAACCCGCCGATCTTGCCGCCGGCGGCCAGCACCCGGTGGCAGGGGATGATCAACGATACCGGGTTTTTGGCCATGGCCTGGCCGACATCGCGCGCCGCTTCCGGCCCGACGCCCAATTCCTTGGCGAGCGCGCCATAGGTGGTGGTCTGGCCCCAGCGCAGCGCCCGCGCGGCCGCGTAGATACGCAGGAAGAACTCGTCCTGGCCTTGTAGGTCCACCGCAAAGCCGGAGAAATCGACCTCCCTGCCTTCGAAGTAGCGCTGCACGGCTTCCACCGCCGCCTCTATTTCAGGCGTCGGCTCCGACGCGTCGCCGGAAGGCAGCCGCCGTAGCAACAGCCGTTCGGTCGCATCTCGCGTGCTGGTCGGCAATTGAAAGCGCGTGATGCCGACATCGTTCCAGGCGATGCCGCAGAAGCCGGCTGCGGTCTCAAAGATGAAATAACGATGCATCGCCTGGCCCATCGGCCTTGCCTCCACTTGTACGCCTCTCCCTAGAAATCGTGCAGGACGCCGCCGAATTCAACCCGTTTCCTGCCTACGCGACCGCCGTTTTGGCACAGATTGCCCGAAGCCCCGCACACCGCCCCGCGCCGTCATTTGCGAAAGCTTTACGCTTGTCGGGCATGGTTTCGCGCGAACATCAGGAGACGATGGTGGACATCCTGCATACCCCGACGATCATGCTCAGTTCGTTCGCGACACTGGTGATCTTCGCCGCTTTCTTCGGACTTGCCTGGCGACAGGAGCGCAAAAGCCTCGAACTGCTTCTGTGGTCCTCGGCCTTCGCCATCGGCGCGCTTGGCTTCGTCCTGTTGACGCTGCGCGGCGACGGCTACAACTTCATCACCATCTCGCTCGGCAATGCGCTCGCGGTGCTAGGGCTGGCGATGATCTGGCTTGGCCTGCGCGCCTTTGACAATCAGCCGCTCAAGATCGCCTCCGCGCTCATCGGGCCGATCCTGTGGATCGTCGTCACCTACTCTTCAGACTATGTTCGCGAGAGCGTCACCAGCCGGATCGTGCTCTATTCCTTGCTGATCTTCGCCTATTCGGCACTGATCGCGCACGAGATCTTCCGGTCGGAGAATTTCCGCAAGCTCCCCAGCTCCTACATCGTCGCCTTCGTCTTCGCCACTCATGGCCTGCTCTACCTTTCCCGCATTCCGCTGATCCTGATCTGGCCGCTCGCCGGCAACACGGCGGCGGGAACGGCGCAGCCGCTCTGGTACCAGTTGCTGACCTTCGAGCTGTTTCTTCACAGCCTCGCCGGAGGCTTTGCGTTCTTCGCGCTGGTCAAGGAACGAACGCAGCAACGCTACAAGCTCGCCTCGGAAACAGACGCACTGACGGGCGTGCCGAACCGCCGCTCGTTCCTTGCGCAGCTGGAGAGCCATCTCGCCACGCAACCGGCCAGAGGAGCGCTGCTCTATCTCGACATCGATCACTTCAAGGCGATCAACGATCGCTTCGGCCATACGGTGGGCGACCAGGTGCTCGTGGAATTTGCCGGGATCCTGTCGAAGGCCGTGCCGCGCAGCGCCGTGATCGCGCGCATCGGCGGCGAAGAATTCGCCGCCTGCCTGCCGCAGGCGGATCGCGCCGACGCGATCGCCATTGCCGACAGCATTCGCACCTCGCTCGAGGCGCGCCGGATGAGCACGGCCAAGGGCGTGCTGTCGGCAACGGTCAGTATCGGCATTGCCTTTGCCGACCGGCACGAGGATGTGCACGCGATCATTTCCGCCGCCGACGCCGCGCTTTACGCCGCCAAGGCCGCCGGCAGAAACAGCGTCTGGTCGGAACATCCGTCGGGCATGCCGCAGTTTGCTGCGGGCTCGATTGCGCCCACAGAAACGGCGGCAACGCTTCTATCGCTAAGCCCATCCAGAAGCAGTGCGGCGACGCGGCGGCCCACCGGCTCCTGATATTTCCGCGTCAGTGAAGCGAACCATCGGCCGGTCGCGCCGGTATCGCGCCCCGCCGCCTATCCGTTGACGCGCTTTACCAGCGCAAGCGAGGCGGCTGAGACGAGCAAGGCGCCGCCACAGCCTCTTTCCATCCAGCGCCGCATCGACGAGGCGGCAAACTGCGTCGTCTTGAAGCCGACAAGGGCGTAGCCGAACATGACGGCAAACTCGACGACGGTGAACACGGCCGTAAGCGCCAGGAACTGCGGCAGTTGCGGCGCGGCCGGGTTGATGAACTGAGGCAGCAGCGCGGAAAAGAACAGGTAGGCCTTCGGGTTGGTGATGGCCACGATCATGCTGTGGCGGCAGATCGCAAGCGCGGATTCCGAACGAACGAGATCGGCGCTTTCCGCGCGCTGTCCTTCGGCTTTTTCGGTTCTGCCGGGCCGAAGCATCTTGTAGCCGAGCCAGGCGAGATAGCCGGCGCCCACATATTTGACGACCGAGAACCAGAACTCCGAGGCGGCAAGGATGGCGCCGAGGCCGGCTGCAACGGCGGCGATCAGGAAGAAGTCGGAAAGGAGCACGCCGACCATGCCGGCAACCGCCTTTTTCATGCCGAAGCGAGACCCGTTGGCCATCGCCAGGATCACATCCGGACCGGGTGTCACGACGGCGATGAAGGTGACGGCCGCAAAGGCAGCCACGGTGCTGATGTCCATGAACGAGCTCCTCCCCTAAGCGGCCTATCTTTGGCCATTCAGATCGAGCGTGTAAAGCACCCGCCCCGCTCAACCGCGCGTCGGCTTCACCTGGAGAATTGCGCATTGCGCGAAGGAACACGCCCGTCAAAGGACAGCTGAACCGCCTTTCCGGATCCTGCGTCGACGGCATGAATGTGCAGATGCGGCTCCGTGCTGTTGCCGGAGTTGCCGACGGCGCCGATCGGATCGCCGGCGAGAACCCGCGCCCCGACCGTGGCGGTCACGGTCCCCTCGCGCAGATGCGCCAGTTCCACCCGCATGCCGTCGCAGGCGACGATCACGTGGTTTCCGGCCGGGTTGTCCCGGTCCGCCTCGGGCGGCGGCAGGTCGGGAAGACCGTCGACGGCCGCAACGACCTCCCCCTCGCAGGGGCTGACGACGGTCTTGCCGAAGATGGCGTAGTCGGCGGGCTCCCTGGGCAGCAGTCCGAACGCCCGGAAGCCGGCGTCGCCGATCGCCGTGATGTCGAGGGCGTGGCGTTGCGCCGGGTGATCGCTGTGATGATTGAGCACGCCGATGCCGCCGCCCTGCGCGACGACGAAGCGACCGCCGGTCAGCGGAAAGGTCAGCGCGCGCGGATCGTACCGTGCACCGATGCCCCAGGAGACATAGGCGAGTGCTGCACCGAAGACGACGAGAGAGGTTACGGTCGGCACCAGGCTGTGCGCCAAGGCGCCACGATCGAGCGACAGCCAGGGCCGCCGCCAATGTCGGGGCAACGAAACCAGAGCCGCTGCGACCGCGAGCGCGGCAAGCGCCGCCCGGGTCCAGAAGCCGGCGATATCCCAGCGGTTGAGAACCCCGATCAAGGCGAGCAGGACGACGGTTTCTGCAAACGCCAGCAACCAGCCAAGCCGCGTCGGCTCATTCAGCCGCCACAGTCGCCAGATAAAGGCAAGCGGCAACAGGATGCTGAGAACAAGCAGAAAACCGACGACAACGACCATGACCCCTCCTGTTGCACACGACGGCGCTGTTTACACAGGGAAAAAATAGGGATATTTTTTGTCCTTAATAGATGCGGACGGCATCTGCCGGACGAAAAATGATCGTTAGAGCGTATGATCCTTAAGAGCCAAGTCGAATGGGCGTTGCACTGTTGCGCCATTCTCGCCGGCCTGCCCGAGGGCCGCTACCTATCGACCAAGGCGCTGGCCGAATTCCACGGACTTCCGAAGGAGTATCTGTCGAAGGCGCTGCAAAGCCTGTCACAGGCCGGCCTCGTCCACACGACCCTCGGCCCTTCTGGAGGCTACCGGCTGGCAAAGGCGCCAGCGGAACTGACCTTCCTCGAAATCGTCGAGGCGGTCGAAGGCAGGACGCGCACCTTTGTCTGCACCAACATCCGGGCCAACAATCCCTGCCGGGCGCCTGGTTACTGCGAAGAGACGCCCTGCGCTGTGGCGCGTATCATGTGGGAAGCGGATGAAGCCTGGCGCGACAAGCTGCGAAGCGTGCGCCTGTCCGATCTGATCGAGACGCTTTCGAAGGAACTCCCCGCCGATCTCTGGAAGCGAAGCTTCGCCTGGGTGCTAGAGCGCGCCGGATGAGCGGCGCCCTGCCGTGGTTTCAGCCGGCGAGACGTAGAGATACGCCGGCAGCGCGAGCGACAGGCCATCTTGCCGGCATTGCTCATGGACGCGTGCGATCACCTCGTTTCGCGCGGGCGTCCTTTCCGCCGGGCTTCTGACGCGAAACTGCAGTTCGATCTCGATCGCCACGGCGTCGATTGCCATGAGGGCCACGGCCGGCGGCGGATCGTGCACGATACGGGTGCATGCCTGCAAGGCGGTCCGCAGAACCTCTTCGGCCCGGCCGGGCGGGTGATCCGCCGAAATGCGGATCGGCAGCGAGATCTGATGGGTTTCGTCAGGGCGGCTGAAGTTGGTGAGCCCGACCTTGGCGAGTGCGCTGTTCGGCAGGACGACGACATTGTGGGCGCTGGTGAGCAGGAAGGTGGAGCGCCAGTTGTTTTCGATGACCCGCCCTTCGGTTCCGTCGCCGAGCGCCACCCAATCGCCGATGGCGAACGGCCGCCCCAGGGTCAGGGCAATCCCGGAAAAGACGTCGCCGAGCGTGTTCTGAAGCGCAAGCCCGAAGATGATGGCGACGACGCCTGACGTGGCGACGAGCGTGCCGATCGGCGCTTTGAAAACGAACCCCAGGATCGACAGCGCCACGCCGAGATAAACGGCAGCGACGATGAGATCCTGTAGAAGGCGGGCTTCCTGTGGCCGCCGGTCAAGAACGATGTAGAGGCGAACGAAGCCGACGAGGGACCAGGCGAGGTGTGTCCACCATAGCACCCGCGCCGAGGTCGCGAGGAACGCCGCCGCGCCTTGCAGATGCTGGTCGTCGCCGCGATGCGGCATGATCCCGGCAAGAAGGAGAACCGCGGTCATGATGGAGAAGAACAGGATCTGAACGATCAGCCGCGCCATCGGACGACGGCGACCCTGCAGAAGCCAGACGACGATGCCGGCAGCCCCGAGAAGGTTGATCAGGATGAGCGGCAAGGGCAGGTGCTCGGCGAACATGGCAGGCTCCAACAATTGGGCCGAAAGAAGGACCGGGCGCACGATTGGCACCCGGCCCTTGGCATCACGCTATTTCGTCACCGGAAAAGTCAGTTCCTTTTCGGCGGTGTCGACGACGAAGACGGCCAGCAGCTTGGCCGGCGCGGTCTTGCTGCCGTTAGCGCTGACGCCGTGACGGTCGCCCGGCATTTCGGAGAAGCTCTCACCGGCCTTGTATTCCTTCACCGGGCCATCATTGACCTGGCTGAGGATCGAGCCTTCGAGCACGGTCGCATAGATGAACGCCGTGCTCGCATGGGTATGCGCCTCTGACGAGCCGCCAGGTCCGTATTCCACCAGGACACCCTTGATGCTCTTGCCCGGAATGTTCGGCAATTCATGCTCATAGACAAGCGTCACCTTGGCAGCATCACCGGCGACGGCGGTGCCGAACAGGGTTGCGGTAACGGCAAGAGCGGCGAGGAGAGACTTAATCATGTCGAAAATCCTTTCAGATGAGGGAGACGCGCGACGCGCACCTCCGGTTCGGTTACTTGCGGGGCGCCGTTGCGAACCACTCTTCGAAGGTGATGCGGCCAAGGCGGGGATGGTTGTCGGAAACGAGCGAGCCGTCCTCGAGCAGAGCACCGAAATAACGCGCCTCCCGGTCGGGCTCGACCTTGCGATTGTCGCCCGTCGCCTTGAGATAGCGGGCGACGAGATCGCTGAGGCGCGAGCGTTCGGGACCGGCAATCTCGATCGTGCCGTTGACAGGAGCGGCGAGCGCCACGTCGGTCATGGCATCGGCCACATCATCCGAGGCGATCGGCTGCACATAGGCCGGCGACAGGCGCACGACGTCGCCGACTGTTCCCGATTGCGCGATCCCGCTCAGGAACTCCATGAACTGGGTCGAGTGCACGATCGTAAAGGGCACGCCACCGGCCTTGATCAGCTTTTCCTGGGCAAGCTTGCCGCGGAAGTAGCCGCTCTCTTGCAGCCGCTCGGTACCGACCACGGAAAGCGCGATATGGTGTTTGACTCCGGCAGCCTTTTCGGCGGCAAGCAGGTTGCGGCCGGACGTCTCGAAGAATTCAAGCACCGCCTTGTCCTCGAACGAAGGGGAGTTGGCGAGGTCGACGACGACATCGCAGCCGCTGAGCGCTTCGGCGAGCCCCTCGCCTGTGATCGTGTTGACGCCGGTGTTCGGCGAGGCGGCGATCACCTCGTGTCCACGCTTGCGCAGGCGTTCGACCGTCTTTGAACCGATGAGGCCGGTTCCGCCAATGATGACGATTTTCATGGGATCCTCCATCGGCGGCGCCCATCGCGCCGCCTTGCATGAGGGTTGCTGAGGCGCGCTCAGTTGAGCCCGGCTTTGTCGAGCCCATAGAGCTTGTCGGCCGAGCCGGGCACGGACTTGAAGGCGACGCTGACGCGGTTCCAGGCGTTGATGGCCATGATGGAGAAGGTCAGATCGGAGATTTCCTTCTCCGAGAGCTGGCCGCGCACGCGCTCGTAGAGTTCGTCCGGTACGCCGCCCTCGGGCAATTTCGTCAGCGCCTCGGTCCAGGCGAGTGCTGCGCGTTCGCGCGGCGCAAACAGGTTCGATTCGCGCCAGATCGCCACGTGGTAGAGGCGCAATTCGCTCTCGCCGTGGATCTTCGCCTCTTTCACATGCATGTCGACGCAGAACGCGCAGCCATTGATCTGCGAGGCGCGCAGATTGACGAGATCGCGGATGGCCTGCTCGATGACGCTGTCCTTCAGGCTGAGGCTGAAGTCGGAGATTTTCTTGAAAAACTCGGGTGACTGCTGGGCGTAGTTGAGGCGCTGGGTCATGGATTTGCTCCTAATTAAGGACATTTGATATCCTTATGGATACAAGATATCCTTAATTGATGGACAGTAAAGCGCGTCCGGCGTAAACTCGGCGCATAAGGCTTATGTCGAAACGTTTGGGGGAAGCCGGATGGACATCGTTTCTGCGCTCAGAGCCTTCCTGCGGGTGGCAGAGACCGGCTCGTTCTCCGCCGCCGCCAACGACCTCGGCCTGACCCAGCCGGCCGTGTCACGCCAGGTCTCGGCGCTCGAGGAGCATCTGCGCACGCGGCTTCTGCACCGGACGACGAATGCGCTGGCGCTGACCGCCGAGGGCGAGCACATGATCCCGATGGCGCTCAAAGTGGTCGAGGCGGTCGATGCTCTCACCGAGGCCTCCTGCGGCGAGACCGGCCTCGTGGCGGGCCGCGTGCGGCTTACCGTGCCCGCGCCGCTCGGCCTCTATCTCAGCGATCGCCTGGCTGCCCTGCTCGCCCGCCATCCGGGCCTGTCGGTCGAGCTGCTGTTTCGCGAGGAACCCTCGGACCTGGTCGGAGAGGGCATCGATCTGGAGGTGCGCTTGGGCCCGGTGTCGGAGAGCGGCCTGATCTGCCGGCGGATCGGCTGGACGACCGCTTTTCTGGTGGCGGCACCCGACTATCTGGATCGGCGCCCCGCGCCCACGTTACCCGACGACGTCGGGACGCATGAATGCATCTGCTACAGCCGCGCCGGCGACGGCCGCCAGTGGACGTTTTCCGACGGCTCCGACGACGTTTTCGTGCGCATCGCACCCCGGCTTGTCGCCAACAGTGCCGTGGCGGTGCATCGCGCGGTGCTCGCCGGCAACGGCCTTGCAATCCTCTCCCATATCCTAGCCCGCCCGGACATCGACGCCGGTCGCCTGGTCAACGTCATGCCGGCTTTCCCGCCGGCGCGCCTGCCGATCAGCATCGTCTACCCCTCGCGCAGAAACGTGCCGCTGCGCGTGCGCACCGTTCTCGATTTCCTGGTGGAGGTGGTCCGGGAAGACCCGTTGATGGCGTCCGCCTCCTGACCGCGGCTTGGGTCAGCGTTGGCCGGCCGAGGCACGAAGGGGCAGCCCGCCATAGGCCTTGATCTCCTTCAGCACGAAGGTCGTCTGCATCTCCTTGATGCACGGCAGGCGCCGCACGACCTTCATGGCAAAATCCGAATAGGAATCGAGGTCGGCAGAGACGACCTGGAGCAGAAAGTCCGCATCGCCGGCGATGCTGTAGCAGGCAACGACGCTGTCGAGCTTCATCACCTCCTCGGCGAAGGCGTCCGCTTCCGCCTCCGTATGGCTGTCGATCTTCACACGGATGAAGGCAAGCACCCCAAGGCCGATTTCCCGCCGATTGAGAACGGCCATGTAGCCCTGGATGACGCCGTCGTCCTCCAGTTGCCGCACGCGCCGCCAGCAGGGCGAGGTCGACATGCCCACCTCCTCCGAAAGCGCCTGGTTGCTCAGGCGCCCGTCACTTTGCAGTGCGTTCAGAATCTTTACATCGGCGGGCGTCAGGGTCGCGGGCATTTTCCATCTCAGTTCGAGGTGTACGCGGTAGAATCTACCTCATATTTTCCATTTTTCGCAACATCCGAAAGAAACTGCCTCGCCACACGGTCTATTCTCCCGTCCGGCAGCCGCCTTGAGATAGAGAGAGGAAACAGACCACGTGCTTCAGGACACCCGCCTCGCCATCATCGTCAATCCCGAACTGGCACCCGGCCATCTCGCCAACACGATCGCGGCGATATCCATCGGCATCGGCTCGGCGATGCCCGGTCTCGGTAACCAGAAGCTGACGGACAGCAGGCAGAATACCATCGATATCAGCTCCAACCGGCCGGTGCCGATCCTCCAGGCCGATGGCGCGACGATCCGTGCGCTGCTCCTGAAGGCGCTGCCGAAAGACGACGACCGTGTCGTCGTGCCGTTTCCCGCCTTCGCGCGCTCGCTCCACAGCTACGCGGACTACGAGGCGCAATTTCCGGAACGCGACCTTTCGCAGGAGACGATCGACGGAACCGGCCTTGCCGGCGACGGAAAGTGGGTCAAATCGCTGACGGGATCGCTGAAATTGCTGCGATAGGGCAAAAGCCCCGCAACGGCGCGGCGGGTCGGGCCTGCCCCTGCCCGGCATGTACATTTTTTTCACCCGAACCAGACCAATGCGCAGATTGGTGGCGACACATTCGCAACACCCATAGCCATTCGCTCGGAAAGGCTGCGCTTTCCGACTTGCCGGCCTCTTCCCGCCTTGACGGGACCCGCCCTGCGCGACAAGCTCTGAAAACAATTTTCAGAATATCAGAATTCCTTCACATACCACATCGGCTCGACGGCTCCCGCCGT
>NZ_JTLA01000011.1:0-62887 GCF_000799055.1 Ensifer sp. ZNC0028 | reverse complement strand
TGGCTTGTCGAGCCGCAGTCGACGGTGACGATGAGATCGGCGCCGTTGTCGATCAATTGCTCGATCGCCGTCGGGTTCGGGCCATAGCCCTCGAAAATCCGGTCCGGAATGTAGATTTCCGCATCGATGCCGAAATGGCGTAGGAAACGCGCCATCAACGCCGAAGACGCGGCACCGTCGACATCATAATCACCGAAGACCACTGTCTTTTCCCGGCGCTTGATGGCCGTTGCCAGTCGCTCTGCAGCCTTGCGGCAATCGGTCAGTTTGTCGGGGTCCGGCATCAGCGCGCGAAGCGTCGGATCAAGAAAACTTGCGGCATCGTCGAGCACGACGCCACGGCCGGCAAGCACGCGACCGAGCAGGTCGGAGTAGCCGTGGACCTGGCTGATGGCGAGCGCCCGGTTCTGACCCGCCTGGTCGAGGCGCGACACCCATCGCTGGCCGCTCACAGACCGCTCGACGTTCAGAAAGGCCCGCTGTACCGGATCCACCAATTCTTCCATGCTCGTCCACCCGCTTGGCGCTTGATTCCTCTTAGCGCATAACCCTGGAAATCGTGACCCTTTTCAGAACGGCATACACAAAGATCCACGTTTCGCGGGGATCTGCGTTGCTATCGGCGCCCAAGGCATAAAGAAAGAAGCCTCGCCGGCTTGCTTGCGCGGCGAGGCTTCCAATCTATCGGTGGCAAGCTGCACTGTGTGCCGACATGCCGAATGGTCTCGGGCCCTGTCGCCCTCAGTTTGCCTTCGGACGTTCGATGCGGATGACCTGCGGTTCGCCGACGAGGTAGCCCTCGCCCTTGATCGCCTTGATCGCATCGCGAACGGAGTGCTCCGATGTTGCATGTGTGACCAGGATGATCGTCTGCGGCTCGCCCGTGTCCATCAGCTGCTTGGAATGCTGCATGATCGATTCCAGCGAGATGCCGTTGTCGGCCATGCGGGTCGCGATGCTGGCGAAGACGCCGGTGCGATCGACGACCTTCAGGCGGATGAAGTAGCCGCCCTCGTGGCTCTGGATCTGCGCGCGCTTGTAAGGAAGCAGCGCATTGGTCGGACGGCCGAAGGCCGGAACATGCTGGGCGCCCGGGCGGCTCTTGGCGATGTCGGCGATATCGCCAAGCACGGCCGAAGCCGTCGCGTTGCCGCCGGCACCGGGGCCGACCATCAGGAGTTCGCCGAGAATGTCGGATTCGATCGCAACCGCATTGGTCACTCCGTCGACCTGAGCGATGACGGAATCATAAGGCACCATCGTCGGGTGGACGCGCTGCTCGATGCCGCTTTCGGTGCGCTGGGCGACACCGAGAAGCTTGATGCGGTAACCGAGATCGGCGGCCGCATGGATATCGTCGATCGAGATGTTGGTGATGCCTTCGAGGTAGATGTCGTCGGCAGCGATCGCCGTTCCGAAGGCAAGGCTCGTCAGGATCGAAAGCTTGTGGGCCGTGTCGTTGCCCTCGATGTCGAAGGCCGGGTCGGCTTCGGCGTAACCGAGGCGCTGGGCTTCCTTCAGGCAGGCTTCGAAGGACAGCTGTTCCTTCTCCATCTTCGTCAGGATGTAATTGCAGGTGCCGTTCATGATCCCGTACACGCGCGAGATCGTGTTGCCGGTCATGGATTCGCGCAGCGCCTTGATGACGGGGATACCGCCGGCAACAGCCGCTTCGTAGTTGAGCAGCGCGCCCTTCTCCTCGGCGATCTTGGCAAGTTCGATGCCATGGGCAGCCAGCAGCGCCTTGTTGGCGGTGACTACGTGAATGCCGCGCTGCAGCGCCGCCTTGACGGCCGAATAGGCGGGATCGCCGGAGCCGCCCATCAGTTCGACGAAAACGTCGATATCGGCGTCACGCGCAAGCGAGATGGCGTCGTCGAACCAGGCGGTCTTCGAAAGGTCGACGCCACGGTCCCTGTTGCGGTCGCGCGCGGTTACGGCCGTGGTCTCGATTGCCCGTCCGCACGTTGTCGCGAGCATCTCGTGACGATCCTGGAGGATTCGCACGAGCGAGGCACCGACGGTACCCAAGCCCGCAATGCCGATTTTGAGGGCATCTGCCATAGCCATTTCCTAACATGTAGAGGGCGCACCGCGAGAACAGCGGGGCCAGTGTGGAAGGAGGCGCGCGTCAAACACGCCTCCCGACTTCTTACCTATGAGCGTTCAGCGAGATGACGTTGTGCATCGTCTCGTCGGCGGTCGACAGGAACTTCTTGATGTTGCGCGCCGCTTGACGGATGCGGTGCTCGTTCTCGACGAGAGCGAGACGAACGTAGTCGTCGCCCTGCTCGCCGAAGCCGATACCGGGAGCGACCGCGACATCCGCTTTCTCGACGAGGAGTTTTGAGAATTCGAGCGAACCGAGATGACGGAACTTCTCCGGGATCTTCGCCCAGGCGAACATCGTCGCCGCCGGCGGCGGCACTTCGAAGCCGGCCTTACCGAAGCTGTCGACCATCACGTCGCGGCGGCGCTTGTAGATGTTGCGCACTTCGGCGATGTCGCTGCCGTCGCCGTTCAGCGCCTGGGTGGCGGCCACCTGGATCGGTGTGAAGGCGCCGTAGTCGAGGTAGGATTTCACGCGCGTCAGCGCTGCGATCAGACGCTCGTTGCCGACGGCAAAGCCCATGCGCCAGCCCGGCATCGAGAATGTCTTCGACATCGAAGTGAACTCGACCGTGCAGTCGATCGCGCCCGGAACTTCCAGCACCGACGGCGGCGGCGCGTCGTTGAAGTAGATTTCCGAGTAGGCGAGATCGGACAGCACGATGATGTCGTGCTTCTTCGCAAACGCGATCACATCCTTGTAGAAATCAAGCGTCGCAACCTGCGCCGTCGGGTTCGACGGATAATTGAGGATCAGCGCCAGCGGCTTCGGGATGGAATGGCGAACGGCGCGTTCCAGCGGCCCGAAGAAGGTCTCGTCCGGCTCGACCGAGATCGAGCGGATGACGCCGCCGGCCATCAGGAAGCCGAAAGCGTGGATCGGATAGGTGGGGTTCGGGCACAGAATGACGTCGCCAGGTGCGGTGATCGCCTGCGCCATGTTGGCGAAGCCTTCCTTCGAGCCAAGGGTGGCGACGACCTGGGTATCCGGGTTGAGCTTGACGCCGAAGCGGCGGGCGTAATAGGCGGCCTGGGCACGACGCAGCCCGGGAATGCCCTTCGACGACGAATAACGATGCGTGCGCGGGTCCTGAACGGCCTCGCAGAGCTTGTCGACAATCGACTGTGGTGTGGGTAGATCCGGATTGCCCATGCCGAGGTCGATGATGTCAGCACCGGCCGCTCGCGCGCTTGCTTTCAAACGGTTGACCTGTTCGAAAACATAGGGCGGCAAACGCCGGACTTTGTGAAACTCTTCCATCTCCAAACCTCGTTTGGCGCACGCTCCCGCCAGCGGCTCAAGCCTTTGCGAAACCGTGCGCTGTGGTGAACGGCCGTCCATGCGGCCATTGAACGCTTTGCGTCCAAATCACCGGAAAGGCAAGCGCTAATTCTGGATCTCTTTCAGCGTGTCCGTGCCGTGCTGTTCGGCGAGCGCGCGCATCTCCTTCAGGCGCCGCTGGTACTCCGCTTCGGAGATCGCGCCGGACTTGCGCGCAGCACCGAGCGAGCTCAGGCGCGCCTGCATATTGGTCGCTTCTTCGTTGGTCATCTGCGCCGTTGCGGCCGGCTTCTGGCCGTAGACCGACGGATAATTCTCGAAGTTGGTCCCCTGGCTGTTGCAGCCAGCAAGCGTGCCTAGCAGAACGATCCCGGCAACCCAGGTGATGGAACGCTGTTTTCCGACGGCAAGCATACTGGAGACGACCTCTATTTTGATGGCGCGACGATGCGCTAGCCCTTGTAATCATTTTCGGGCAGAATGTAAAAATACAAAACAAACAAGATGCTGTGGAGGACGCCGGGTGACAGCAGAGAGGAATGCGGAAGGCAAGGACGGCTACGCAGGCTTCGATCCCAAATCCGTCGAACCTTATATCGTCAAGGATCCGGAAAGCCTCGCCGTCAACCTCGCCCGCGCCATGGAACAGCTTGGCAAGGCGGCCTCCGCCTGGCTGGCGCCGCGAGAATCGGGCCAGAAGTCCGATACCTTCGCCGAGCCCGTCACCGACATGGTCAAGACGCTGTCCAAGGTCTCGGAGTACTGGCTTTCCGACCCTCGCCGCACGCTCGAAGCGCAAACTCACCTGATGGGCAGCTTCTTTGAGATCTGGTCGCGCACGCTGCACCGCATGTCCGGCGAAGAGACGGCCGCGCCTGCTGCCCTCCAGCGCAACGACAAGAGATTTGCCGACGAGGACTGGGTGAAGAACCCGTTCTTCGACTTCATTCGCCAGGCCTATTTCGTAACGTCGGACTGGGCCGAACGCATGGTCGAGGACGCCGAGGGGCTCGACGACCACACGAAACACAAGGCTGCCTTCTACGTCCGTCAGGTTTCGAGCGCGCTGTCTCCGACGAATTTCGTCACCACCAACCCGCAGCTCTACCGCGAGACCGTTGCCTCAAGCGGCGCCAACCTGGTCAAGGGCATGCAGATGTTTGCCGAAGACATCGCCGCCGGTCGCGGCGACCTCAAGCTTCGGCAGACGGACACCAGCAAGTTTGCGATCGGCGAGAATATCGCGATGACGCCGGGCAAAGTCATTGCCCAGAGCGACGTCTGCCAGGTGCTGCAATACGAGGCGACGACGGAGACCGTGCTGAAGCGGCCGTTGCTGATCTGCCCGCCCTGGATCAACAAGTTCTACGTGCTCGATCTCAACCCGCAGAAATCCTTCATCAAATGGGCGGTCGACCAGGGGCACACGGTCTTCGTCATCTCCTGGGTGAACCCGGACGAGCGGCACGCGACCAAGGATTGGGAAGCCTACGCCCGCGAAGGCATCGGCTTTGCGCTCGATATCGTCGAGCAGGCGACCGGTGAACGCGAAGTCAACGCCATCGGCTATTGCGTCGGCGGCACCCTGCTTGCCGCAACGCTGGCATTGCACGCTGCCGAGGGCGACGACCGCATCCGCTCGGCGACACTGTTCACGACGCAGGTCGATTTCACCCATGCGGGCGATCTCAAGGTGTTCGTCGACGAGGACCAGATCAGCCAGATCGAACAGAACATGAGCGTGACCGGCTATCTCGACGGCTCGAAGATGGCGACCGCCTTCAACATGCTGCGCGCTTCGGAGCTGATCTGGCCATACTTCGTCAACAACTACCTCAAGGGCCAGGAGCCTCTGCCCTTCGACCTGCTTTACTGGAACTCCGATTCGACGCGGATGCCGGCCGCCAACCATTCCTTCTACCTGCGCAACTGCTACCTCGATAACAAGCTTTCGAAGGGCGAGATGGTTCTTGCCGGAAAGCAGGTGTCGCTCGGCGACGTGAAGATCCCGATCTACAATCTTGCGACCAAGGAAGACCACATCGCGCCGCCACGCTCTGTGTTTCTCGGCAGCGCTTCATTTGGCGGCAAGGTCACCTATGTTCTCTCGGGCTCGGGCCACATAGCCGGCGTCGTCAACCCGCCGGACAAGGGCAAGTATCAGTTCTGGACCGGCGGCGCGCCGAAGGGCGACTTCGACGATTGGTTCAAGGCGGCCAAGGAAACACCGGGATCCTGGTGGCCGCACTGGCACCAATGGATCGAGAAACTCGACAAGCGACGCGTTGCGCCCCGCAAGCCGGGCGGTCCGCTGAACTCGCTCGAGGAAGCGCCGGGCTCCTATGTGCGCGCCCGCGCCTGAACCATTTCACAGGACCTGCCTTGATCTTCGATCCTCCGCTGACGACCGCGACCCTCGTGCAGCGCTACAAGCGCTTTCTCTTCGACGCCCTACTGCCCGATGGCACAGCCATGACCGGATCCTGCCCCAATACCGGTTCGATGCGCGGGCTGACGACGCCCGGTTCGCGCATCTGGATGTCGGAACACGACAGCCCGACGCGGAAATACCGCCATATGCTGGAAATCGTCGAAGCCGACGGAACGATGGTCGGCATCAACACCGGCCTGCCTAACCGGCTTGCGGAAGAAGCCATCCGGCTGGGGCTCGTTTCCGATCTCCATACCTATGAGCACAGCGCACGCGAGCAGAAATACGGGCGCAACTCGCGCATCGACATTCTCCTCAGCGATCCCGAGCGCGGCCGTGCCTATGTCGAAGTCAAGAACGTGCATTTCAGCCGCACGCCCGGTCTTTCCGAATTTCCTGACAGTCCGACGACGCGGGGTGCGAAACATCTCGACGAACTCGGTGATATGGTCGAGGCGGGTCACCGTGCGGTGATGATCTATCTCGTGCAGCGTGGTGACTGTGACCGGTTGAGGATCTGCCGCGAGTTCGATCCCGCCTATGCACGCGCGTTCGACCGCGCGATGTCACGTGGTGTCGAGGCCTACGCCGTCAAATGTCAGATTTCGCCAACGCAAATCCGCCCGACCGGATTGATGGCAGTGGACGAAGCGGCCCTCGCTGCTCTATGAAATCCGACTGGAACAACTGAAAGCTTTGGAATGGTGACTTACATCGAGGCAGGGTCTGCGCCCTACAAGAACACCGGCGTAATCCGGCTCTATGGACCGGAAGGTTTCGAGGGCATGCGAAAGGCCTGCCAGGTGACTGCGCGTTGTCTGGACGAGCTCGTCTCGCGGGTACTGCCGGGCGTCACCACAGACGAGATCGACCGGTTCGTCTTCGAGTTCGGCATGGACAATGGCGCGCTGCCGGCTACGCTCAACTATCGCGGCTACACGAAATCGTCGTGCACCTCGATCAACCACGTCGTCTGCCACGGCATCCCGAACGACAAGCCGTTGCGCGAAGGCGATATCGTCAACATCGACGTCACCTATGTCGTCGATGGCTGGCACGGCGATTCGAGCCGGATGTATCCGGTCGGCGAGATTAAGCGTGCCGCCGAGCGACTGCTCGACGTCACCCATGAAAGCCTGATGCGCGGCATCGCCGCTGTGCGCCCCGGCGCCCGCACTGGCGCCATTGGCGAAGCGATCCAGGTCTATGCCGAAGCGGAGCGCTGCTCCGTGGTGCGCGATTTCTGCGGCCACGGCGTCGGCAAGCTTTTTCATGATGCGCCGAATATCCTGCACTATGGCCGCGCCAATGAAGGCCCGGAACTGCGTGAAGGCATGATCTTCACCATCGAGCCGATGATCAATCTCGGCCGCCCGCATGTGAAGGTGCTCTCGGACGGCTGGACCGCCGTCACCCGTGACCGGTCGCTGTCGGCGCAATACGAGCACACGGTCGGCGTCACCGCCGATGGCTGC
The DNA here is from genome assembly GCF_000799055.1 of Ensifer sp. ZNC0028. Taxonomy (NCBI): domain Bacteria; kingdom Pseudomonadati; phylum Pseudomonadota; class Alphaproteobacteria; order Hyphomicrobiales; family Rhizobiaceae; genus Ensifer; species Ensifer sp. ZNC0028. Next base: position 55,590 of record NZ_JTLA01000011.1, on the reverse strand, counting down.
GAGATCTTCACGCTTTCGCCCGCCGGCCTGTTCAAGCCCGGTGTCAGCACGATCGGCGCCGCATGACGAAACGTCCGATCTCCCCTGGCGGCGATTTGGCGCCATCGGCGGACGAGAGGACGTTTTTTCCGCAATTGCAGCTGGACGGGAAACCGGCGACGAAGAAGGCGCCGGAACCTGAGGCCCATTACCACGGTCATCGCGACCGGCTGCGGACGCGCTACCGGGAACAGGGCGACTCGGCGCTTGCCGATTACGAAATCCTGGAAATGCTGCTCTTTCGGCTGATCCCGCGCAAGGATACCAAGCCGATCGCCAAGGCCCTGCTCGCCCGTTTCGGCACGCTCGCCGGTGTCTTCGGCGCCCCCATCGCGCTGTTGCAGGAAGTGAGCGGTATTGGCGAAGCGGTTGCCCTCGACCTCAAGCTGATCTCGACAATTGGTCACCGAACACTCAAGAGCGAGCTTCGCCAGAAGCAGCTTCTCTCGTCCTGGAGCGCCGTCATCGACTATTGCCACGCGGCGATGGCCTACGAGACGAAAGAGCAGTTCCGCATCCTGTTCCTCGACAAACGCAACACGTTGATTGCCGACGAGGTGCAGCAGCAGGGCACCATCGATCACACGCCGGTCTATCCGCGCGAAGTGGTCAAACGGGCGCTGGAACTCTCAGCGACGGCGCTCATCCTTGTCCACAACCACCCATCAGGCGATCCGACCCCGTCGCGCGCGGATATCGACATGACCAAGCTGATCGTCGAAACGGCCAAGCCGCTCGGCATCGCCGTGCACGATCACATCATCATCGGCAAGGATGGACACGTTAGCCTGAAAGGCTTGCGCCTGTTCTGATCACGCCGGCACCCAGCCGTTTCGCACGGCGGAGGCACCAGCCCGGTAGTGGCGCCACTCTGCCGCAAACAGTGGCGAAAGCGGTCACCCCGAAAAGCCGGCTTCGACAGATTCCGTCCCCGCCGAGCGAGAAGCCTCGACGACCATGTGCACGAATTGCAGTTTCGCCACTGACGGTTTCGACATCACGAAGGGGTAGAAGTCCGGCTGGCCCATGCTGCGCGCCAGTTCGTTGAGCACCATCGTCATTTCGATCCAGGAGTTCAACAGCGACAGAAACCCGTCGGCGCCGGTGTCGTCGGGCGCATACAAGGCGTCGCGCTCAAACGGCTCGATAATCGCTTCAAGATCCTCTGCATCAAGCCCAAACCCGAGCGCCGTGCCAAGGCTATCGATCATATGCAGATAGTGTGCCCAGGTTTCCGCCCAGTCTTCCCAGGGATGTGTGGAAGCATAGGCGCTGATGTATCGGTCGGCCCAGTCTACCGGAGGGCCATTCTCATAGTTCGCCTTCAATGCCGCCCCATAGTCGGCGCGCTCGTCTCCGAAAAGCGAACGAAAGGGCTCCAGCCAAGGGCCGTTGAGAATAAGCCTGTTCCAATAGTAGTGACCGACCTCGTGTCGCAAGTGACCGAGCAGCGTGCGATAGGGTTCATGCAGTTCGAGCCGCATCTTCTCCCGCTGAACAGAATCCGCTTCCTCGATGTTGACCGTAATCAAACCGTCGGCGTGCCCGGTCAGCACGCGCGGCCCGTTCTCCGGCGAACGCAGGAAATCGAACATCAGCCCGTGATTCTCGTCCTCGTCGACCTTTGACTTCACCGGCAAGCCGAGCGACAGCAACTGCGAAACGAGCCTTCGCTTCGCAGCTTCGATCAGCCCCCAGTGACGGGCATTGTCCTCGCAATCGAGGTTCGGAATGGTCCTGTTCAGACGGCAGGCGATGCAAAGGCACCTCGGCTCGCTCGCCGACAGCATCCAGTTGCACAACGCGGCAGTGTCACGATTGCTGCAATATTTTAGCAACGGCCGCCCGCCACCCGCCTCCCACGTGTCCGGCTGCGGGCCCGCTTCAAGCGGTATCAGGACGTCTTCAGCCGGCAGATATCCGAGCGGTGCCTGGCAGTTGTTACAAAGGGTGTTGCCGAAGAAGATGTGACTGCCACAGCGGCAGACATAGGTGCGCGAATACCGCTTGGCCACGTCGCGGCGCTTCCAGTTCGTACCGATCAGGTCCCCAAGCGTTTCCAGAAGGCTTGCCACGACGTCCTCCAAGTTCGGAACTGGCAAAGTCGGCCTGATTGGCGCTCGGGCCTAAAGCCATTTCGCGCGGCGGAAGAAGCGGTAGAGCGTGCCGCACAGCCCGATAATGACAGCCAGCACGACGAAGTAGCCATAGCGGAACTTGAGCTCCGGCATGTCGTCGAAGTTCATGCCGTAAATGCCGGCAATCGCCGTCGGTACCGCGAGGATCGCCGCCCAGGACGCGAGCTTGCGCGAGATCTCCGTCTGCTCGGATTGACCGACCATGAGGCTCGCCTCGAAGGTGAAGGCGAGCACTTCACGCAAAGCGTCGATATCCTCCTGAACGCGCCGCACGTGGTCGGTCACGTCACGGAAGAGCGGCTGCAGTGCTGCATCCATGCCCGGCAGATCGATGTGCTCATGCCGTCGACAGACGTCGACCAGCGGCACGACCGCGTTTCGCAGGCGCAACAGATTGCGCCGCAGCAGATAAAGGCGTTCGATGTCGCCCTTGACCAGCCGCTCGCGCAGCAGCCGGTCCTCCAGTTCCTCGACTTCCTCGTGGATCGCCTCGATCACCGGCATGTAGTTGTCGACGATGAAATCGAGGATCGAATAGAGGATGTAGTTCTCTCCATGGGCAAGGGCCGCCGGCGAGGACTCGCAGCGCTGGCGCACGGCCATGTAGGAGGTCGACGCACCGTGCCGGACCGAGATGACGTAACCGCGCCCGACGAACAGATGCGTCTCGCCGAAGGCGATTTCGTCGCCGACCATGTGCGCGGTGCGGGCGACGACGAAGATCGAATCGCCATAGATCTCCAGTTTCGGCCGCTGATGCGCCTTGCAGGCATCTTCGATCGCCAGGTCATGCAGATCGAATTCCTGCTGGATCTGCCGCAACAGTTCGGCATCGGGCTCATGCAGGCCGATCCAGACCACCGCGCCCGGACGGTCGCGCCACTTGCCTGCGTCTTCGATGCGGATATCGCGGACGCGCACGCCGTTCTCATAGACCGCGGCCGCAACGACGCCGGCGCGCGGCTGCGAATTCGGCATGACGGCTTCACCGTCAGACTGTGGCAAAACCCTGTTCGTCAGCTCCAATCCCATCGTCAGCCTCCCAGGCAAATACGACACCGACGGGCTCCGGATGTCGTAACGGAACCAAGCATACGCGCACTCCCTTATATATTCTCATCCGGCTGTTTCGGCTATGAAAACCACTTCATCAAACCGTGCCATTGACGGTATAGAGGCTTGCGAGCGAGAGTTTTCGCAACGCACAACGATTCCACCTTCTAACGGAAACGCCTATGAACCAGTTCGATCTCATCGTTGTCGGAAGCGGACCTGCCGGCCGCCGCGGCGCCATCCAGGCAGCCAAGCTCGGCAAGAAGGTCCTCGTCATCGAACAGGGAAAACGCGTTGGCGGCGTTTCGGTTCACACCGGCACGATTCCCTCCAAGACGCTGCGCGAAACGGCGCTCAATCTTTCGGGCTGGCGCGAGCGCGGCTTTTACGGGCGCTCCTATCGCGTCAAGCAGGAGATCAGCGCCGATGACCTCCGGCAGCGCCTGATCATCACCCTCAATCATGAGGTCGAGGTTCTCGAACACCAGTTTGCGCGCAACCGCGTGCAGCAGATGCGCGGCAAGGCGAGCTTCGTCAATCCGACCACGCTGGAGGTCGTCAAGGACGACGGCGAGACCATGCTCGTGTCCGGCACCAGCATCATGCTTGCCGTCGGCACCAAGCCCTTCCGCCCGGATTACATGCCGTTCGACGGCAAGACCGTGCTCGACAGCGACGAACTGCTCGATATCGAGACCCTGCCGCGCTCGCTGGTGGTGATCGGCGCCGGCGTCGTCGGCATCGAATACGCGACGATCTTCAGCGCGCTCGACACCCAGGTAACGGTGATCGACCCGAAGACGACGATGCTCGATTTCATCGACAAGGAAATCGTCGAAGACTTCATCTACCAGCTGCGCGACCGCAACATGAAACTGCATCTCGGGCAGAAGGCCGAAACGGTCGAAAGGCTCGAGGATGGTAAGGTGCTGCTGACGCTCGACAACGGCCGCAAGATCACGACCGACATGGTGCTCTTTGCCGCGGGCCGCATGGGCGCGACCGATACGCTCAACCTTCCGGCCGCCGGGCTTGAAGCCGACAGCCGTGGGCGCCTCAAGGTCAATCCCGAGACCTTCCAGACCTCCGTGCCCAACATTTATGCCGCCGGCGACGTCGTCGGCTTCCCGAGCCTCGCCTCGACCTCGATGGAACAAGGCCGCATCGCTGCCCGCGTCGCCATTGGCGCGATCGCGATGGAGCCGCAGAAGTACTTCCCCTACGGTATCTATGCCGTGCCTGAGATCTCCACCTGCGGCCTCTCGGAAGAAGAGGTCAAGGAACGCGGCATCCCCTACGAATGCGGCATCGCCCGCTTCCGCGAGACTTCGCGCGGCCACATCATGGGGCTTGATTCCGGCCTGTTGAAAATGATCTTCTCGCTGAAGACCCGCCGCCTGCTCGGCGTGCATATCATCGGCGAAGGCGCGACGGAACTGGTGCATATCGGCCAGGCGGTGCTGAACCTCAAGGGCACGGTCGAGTACTTCGTCGAAAACACCTTCAACTACCCGACGCTGGCCGAAGCCTACAAGATTGCCGGCCTCGACGCCTGGAACCGCATGGGCGAGATCAAGCAGGAAGTACCAAAAGCGTAAGCTTCCAGCGACAGAGCCGACCGCCGTCAACGATGACGGCGGCGGCCAAACGTCCAAAGGGTATGGTGGCTCCGCGCTACGGCCGGCTCTCCCGCCTGTCCCTCAATACCGGCATGAAATGCGCGGGACGCTGGCGAATCGGCTAGCTTCACCTCTCCCGATCAAGAGAGCCGAACGCCATGCGCATCCTTTCGCTCAATGCCTGGGGCGGCAAGCTCCATTCGCCTTTGATGAAGTATCTCGCCGATGTCGACGCCGACGTCCTGTGCCTGCAGGAGGTCGCGCGATCACCGACGACCGAGGCCGAATGGCTGACCTATCGCGATGCGGACGTGGAACTGCCGCAACGCGCCAACCTCTTCGACGAGATCGCCGCCGTACTTCCGGGGCATGATGGATTCTTCTGCCCGACGGCGCGAGGGACGCTCTTTGCCGGTGACGCGCCCGTGGCATCGGAATTCGGCCTGGCGACCTTCGTTCGGCGGGGCTATTCCGTCATTGGCCAGGCGCTCGGCTTCGTGCATGGCGGCTTTTCGCCCGACGGCTGGGGGCCGCATCCGCGTGCGCGCAACGCCCATTGCATCCGACTGTTCGATCACGACGCCGGCACACCCATCACTATCGCGCAGATGCACGGGCTGCGGGAGGTCGGCGGCAAGAACGACAGTCCGGAACGCCGCGCGCAGGCCGACGCGCTGGTGGGTCTCATCCACCAGGTCTGGCCCGGCGACGAGCGGCTTGTCGTCTGCGGTGACTTCAACGTGCTCCCGGACAGCCAAACGTTTCAGGTGCTCGGGCAGTTGGGCCTCGTCGACCTCGTCGTTTCCCGCGGCCACACGGACACGCGCACCTCGCACTATCGAAAGAGCGGCCGCTTTGCCGATTACATGCTGGCAAATGGCGCAGTCAGCGTCGCTCGCTTCGATGTCGTCGCATCGCCCGAAGTCTCCGACCACCGCGCCCTCCTCCTCGACATCGCTTAGTCAGTCGCGCGTTCGGCCGGGTCAAAAATCGGCTTCCGGTCAGCGCTTCGACCGGACGATGGATTTGCCGAGCCACAACGAAAAAGGCCCTGCCGCAAGCGGCAGGGCCTTTCGATTCCTAAGGCTTTGTTCCGATTACTCGGCGCTGTCGTCAGCGGCCTTCTTCTTGGCCGGAGCCTTCTTCTTCGGAGCGGCAGCTTCTTCGCCTTCGGTGGCGTCAGCCTTGGCAGCGGCCTTCTTCTTGGCCGGAGCCTTCTTGGCAGCCTTGCCTTCGGTCTCTTCGTCGTCAGCCGTCAGTTCTTCCTTGGAAACCGTCTTGTCGGTTACCGAGATTTCGCCGAGCAGGTGGTCGACAACCTTTTCTTCGAACAGCGGAGCGCGCAGCGAAGCAGCGGCGCCGGGGGTGTTCTTGAAGTAGTCGAGGATCTGCTTTTCCTGGCCCGGGAACTGGCGCAGCTGTTCGAACAGCGAACGCTGCAGTTCGTCGTCGCTGACCTGAACGCCGGCCTTTTCGCCGATTTCCGAGAGAACGAGGCCGAGGCGAACGCGACGCTCAGCGAGCTTGCGGTATTCAGCGCGGGCTTCTTCTTCGGTGGTTTCTTCGTCAGCGAAGGTCTTGCCGGCCTGCTGGAGGTCGGTGTTGATCTGGCGCCAGATGTTTTCGAATTCGGCTTCGACGAGACGCTCCGGCGTTTCGAACTGGTAGAGTTCGTCGAGCTGGTCGAGGATCTGACGCTTGACCTTCTGACGGGTCAGGTTTCCGTACTGGCTTTCGATCTGGCCGCGGACGATTTCCTTCAGCTTGTCAGCCGATTCCAGGCCGAGTTTGGTGGCCAGTTCGTCGTTGATTTCGATGTCCTGGGCGCCAGCCACGTCCTTGACGGTGATGTCGAAGGTGGCTTCCTTGCCAGCAAGGTTTGCAGCCGGGTATTCAGCCGGGAAAGTCACGGTGATGACCTTCTCGTCGCCAGCCTTGAGGCCAACGAGCTGCTCTTCGAAGCCCGGGATGAAGCGGTTGGAGCCGAGAACCAGCTCAGCGTCTTCGTCCTTGCCGCCGTCGAAGGCGACGCCGTCGACCTTGCCGAGGTAATCGATGGTGACGCGGTCGCCGTTGGCGGCCTTGCCCTTCTTCGATTCGTAGCTGCGGGCGCTTTCGGCGATCTTCAGGATCTGCTCGTTGACTTCGTCTTCAGCGATCTCGACGACTTCGCGGGTCACCTTGATGCCGCTGACGTCCTTGAGTTCGATCGCCGGGATGATTTCGTAGGCAACGGTAAACTCGAGGTCGGCCTGAGCGTTGAGGATCTTGTCGGCTTCGGCCTCGTCCTCGGTCATCGCGATTTCCGGCTGGGTGGCCGACTTTTCGCCACGGCCCGACAAGATCTCGGTCGGCTTGTCGCGAACGATCTCGTTGACGAGGTCAGCCATGATCGACTTGCCGTAGATCTTCTTCAGATGCGCGGCCGGTACCTTGCCCGGGCGGAAGCCGTTGATCTTCACACGGTCCTTCACTTCGGCCAGACGCTCGTTCATCCGAGCTTCCATGTCCTTGGCCGGGATAACGACCTTGAGTTCGCGCTTCAGCCCTTGAGCGAGCGTTTCGATAACCTGCATGTTCAAACCTTCATTTCACGTTGACTGTGCTCTTCCCCTTCGAAAGGTCTGGCGAGCACGTGAGCCGATCCATTTGCCGGGAGTGGCTTTACGCAGTTCTGCAACCGTTTTGCAAGCAAAATGGCACTCCAGCCCCCTTCATCCTCGCAGAATCCGGACTTTAGGCGCGATCGCTGTCTGGTGCGGGTAGAGAGACTTGAACTCCCACGCCTTGCGGCACCAGAACCTAAATCTGGCGTGTCTACCAATTTCACCATACCCGCGTTCAGACAATCGCACCGCCTGATCGTATTCCCGCAAGACCAACCAGCGGAATACCGCGGATACAAAGGCATGCTGAAAGTTCAGGGCTTTCCCGAGCGCGGCGTCTCTATATCACTCGTTCTCGCGGGATCAAAGGGAAAATGCGGGAATTCCACCACCGATCCGGCAGGGGACGGCGCAGCTTAATAGAGAGGCTCTTCATAGACCGGGCTGCCATTGACTGCGATCTCGCGGATCTGGGCCTTCCCCTTGTCGTCCACGCGGATATCGACGGAGAGCGCCTCGGCGTTGCGCGCCTCCTCTAGCGTCCGCCCCTCGCCCTCCGGCACATAGAAACGCTCGATCCCGTATTCGACGCTGACGGACGAGAGCGCGGACGAGGGATAGTAGATAAAGGGTAGCGAGCGAAGGACGACGCTGTCGCCGGTGGGGCTAAGCGGTTGGAAGGACGCTTCGGTCGCCGCCCAGAAACCGTCGAGCTGCTTTTCCAGCCGAACGTAGACCTGCGCCTCTTCCGACTGCTTCGGCGTATCGCCCTTGAACAATTCCGGCTGGAGCCTGGAAATGTCGTAGTTCAGGATCACGTAGTCGCCCCGCAGCAGATCACGGGGATCGACGGGCACGGTCTTCAACAGCACGTCACGGCCGCTTCTAAGGATCGATGCCCTGCTCTCGATCATATAGCCAAGGGCCGCCGTCTGTACGCCCGCAACCAGCAGGGCCGCCAGCAATGGGTTCAGCCAACGGGTCTTTGCAGCGGTCATTGTGGCGCCTCCGTCCCGCGCGCATTTGCCAAGTGCCCCTCGATGCGGATGACGAGCCAGGCGATGCCGGCAACCACCAGCCCCGAAATCAGGAAGAAGCCCGAGGTACCAAGCATCGAGCCAAGGGTCTCGAAGGCGAGATAGAGAAGCTCGCCGGCGAAGGCGACGTAGCCGAGATAGCGCACGGCGCCGTTCTGCGCCCCGGCAAGCGCAATGCCGAGGAGCGCCGCCAGCAGCGTCCCTGCCCCGGTCGCGACCTCCGTCGTCACTCCGACGGCTTCATATTGGAGAGCGGTAAAACCGAGCAAGGCGAGCGCGAAGGAATAGAAGGCGGGTGCCGAACCGGCATCGACCGCAAGCGCGCGAAGCGGCGAGCCGGGCAGCGTCGCCGCGAGAAAGGCGACGAGGCCGAACGCAGCGAGGCCACCGGCAAAGGCGAGCGATGCATTATCGAGATAAAGCCAGGCGAGCCACGACAGGACGAGCAGATAGGCGAGATGACGAACCCTGTCGGCGGCCGTGAAGCGCACCAGCAGCACGACGATCACCGCGAGCGCCGGAACGGACCACATGCGCCAGTCCGGCGTGGCACTGAACCCGTCGTCTTTCAGCACCGTTGCGAAATAGAACCAGGCGAGCCCGCCCGTAACCGCGGCCATGGCTGCGGAGCGAAACGCCACGGCAGAGAGCACGGCGCCGGCAAACCAAAGCAGCGCGGCATCGGCCGCATCGCCGGATAGGTGATACATCTGCCCGATCAGGGCGATGCCACCGCCAAAGGCAGCCGCCCCCAGAACGAGTGCGGCAGCGGCGAGCGTTGGGCGTCCGGTGCGGATCAGCCAGGCGGCGGCAAAGTGAAAGCCCCAGACCAAGGCGACGATGCCGGCGACGCGGGCAAGGCGCGGCAGCGCCTCCCAGTTGGCGGCAACAAGCAGCAGGATTGACGCGGACAACAGAAGCGCGGCGAGAATGAGCAGGACGCGCCCGGCCCGGAACGTCGACTCGCGACCGTCATATTCGGCAAGCATTGCGCGCGCCGCATTCTCCTGCAGTAGCCCCTTGTCGACCCAGTGCTTGAAGTCTCGTTCGAGACGCGCGCGGTACATCCTGCCCCCAGCCTAGAATCCGATGCTTGAATTGGTTCGGTTCAGTCCCCAACTAACCACGTATCGGCGCGGAAACACAATCGCCCTTCGGCAGTTGCGCACCAAACCGATAGGGACGAATGAACGGCTTGCGCAACGCGCATATCTTCCATGCGGATATTGCACTGCACAAATCGATTTAAAGACCCTATATTCAAATCATCAAAGGCGAACGAAGGCATGAAGCCAGACGGTCGCCAGCGGAAATGGCCAACCGCCTCAGTTTACTGAGAAAGGCCCGGGTAAAACCGACGGAATTCGGACGAGCGCACTCCTCCTCCCAGCGCTCTTCCGATCAGATTGGCAACACTCCTCCTCCCAGTTGCCAATCACTCCTAATGACGCTCGCTGGACCTCCTCCCCCAGCGGGCGTTATTCTTTTTCAGCTCCTCCTCCAATAGCCCTCTGCAACAGGCCTGCCTGCACATTTTTCGTGCACATTGGGCCGGCACGCGTCTCCAGCCATGCGAATTTCACATAGGTGCCATTCAGCATCGGCGCTACACGTCCACCCGCCCGCATACTATATTCAACTCATCGATCGGGGCGGCGCACTCCTCCTCCCAGCGCCCCTCGATTTGGATCGGCGACACTCCTCCTCCCGGTTGCCGATCAGAACAAAGCGACGCTCGCTGGATCTCCTCCCCCAGCGGGCGTTGTTTGTTTCTGGCCCCTCACATTTCGGACAGCTTCCAGCCACGACAAGTCGATTGCGCCGCGCGTTTTAGACGCCAGCCGCGAACGCGCCATCGCGCAGAGGCTTGCACGGCCTGCATGGGTGCGATGCAGCATTGTCTCTGTAACTTCTGCTCAAAACGATTATATTCCAGAGCATCAGATGACGGCCAGCAAGAGAGATTAAGCGCTGGCACACGACCCTAGAAAGGATAGGATCATGAACCTCGCACGCTCTTTCAACAATTGGCGCAAGTATCGTCAGACCTGCAACGAACTCGGCCGCATGACCGACCGCGAACTGTCTGACCTCGGCATCGGCCGTGGCGACATCCCGTACGTTGCCCGCCAGGCGATCAAGTAATTCAGGCTGCGCCTTACGCGCAACCGACCTCCAGTAGACGCCCTCCGGTTCATTCCGGGGGGCGTTTTCTTTTGGCGCGGCCAGTACGATCCAGGTGACGCCTTCGCACGTGCGAGAGACACCGGATGCTCCGCCAACTGCGACTGCCCAAGCAACGGAACCGGTTTCACCGAGAGACGCTTCGTCGCTCCGTGCCATCAGCTCTCAAATACGTTTGAAAACAGTCTCTTACCGGCGGACAATTAAGATTTTAATCAATCCTTAATCGATGCCGCCTTTTGAAGCGGTGCCCATCTATGCGGCGATGCACTGCACAAATGCATAGCAGCTGCATTTTCTTTGCACTCCACCTTCTAATTAGACAAGCGTATAAGAACCTCAACGACGCAGACAGATGGCTGTCGCGACAACCTGATTTTGAGGAAAAGACCATGAACCCGATTCGTATCGCAAAAAGCTGGATCAACTACCGCCGCACCGTCAGCGAGCTCGGCAACCTGTCGAACCACGCTCTCAATGACATCGGCATCACCCGCTACGACATCCGCAACATTGCGGCCCGTTCCTTCCGTTAATCGGAACGAACGACCAGGACTTCCAAGACGGCGCCTTCAGGGCGCCGTTTTCGTTTATAGGCGTTGGAACGGAAGGCCGAGCCGTGATAGGAAGCCGGCCATGAGCAAAGACACTTCTTCCCACTCCCCCATCCACGTCATCGGCGGCGGCCTTGCCGGATCGGAAGCCGCCTGGCAGATCGCCGAAGCCGGCGTACCGGTCGTCCTGCACGAGATGCGCGGCGTGCGCGGTACCGATGCGCACAAGACCGACGGCCTTGCCGAACTCGTCTGTTCCAATTCCTTCCGCTCGGATGACGCGACCAGCAACGCGGTCGGCGTTCTGCACGCGGAAATGCGCCTTGCCGGCTCGCTGATCATGAAATCGGCCGATGCCAACCAGGTGCCGGCCGGCGGTGCGCTCGCCGTCGATCGCGACGGCTTTTCCGACGCGGTCAGCGCGGCGATCGCCGCCCATCCGCTGATCACGGTGGTGCGCGAGGAAGTCACCGGCCTGCCGCCGAAAGATTGGGACCTCGCCGTCATCGCGACCGGCCCGCTGACAGCCCCTGGCCTTGCCGAGGCGATCCGCGCAGAAACGGGCGCCGATGCGCTCGCCTTCTTCGACGCCATCGCACCGATCGTCTATACCGAGACCATCGACATGGACGTTTGCTGGTTTCAGTCCCGCTACGACAAGGTCGGCCCCGGCGGTACAGGCAAGGACTACATCAACTGCCCGATGACCGAGGAGCAGTACAACGCTTTCGTCGATGCCCTGGTTTCGGGCGACAAGACCGGCTTCAAGGAATGGGAAGGCACGCCCTACTTCGATGGCTGCCTGCCGATCGAAGTCATGGCCGAGCGTGGCCGCGAGACGCTGCGCCACGGGCCGATGAAGCCGATGGGCCTCACCAATGCCCATAACCCCACCGTCAAGCCCTACGCCGTCGTACAGCTGCGCCAGGACAATGCGCTCGGCACGCTCTACAACATGGTCGGCTTCCAGACGAAGCTGAAATACGGCGCACAGGCCGAAGTCTTCCGCATGATCCCGGGCCTGGAGAATGCCGAATTCGCCCGTCTCGGCGGCCTGCACCGCAACACCTACATCAACTCGCCGACACTGCTCGATGGAACGCTGACGCTGAAGTCGCGGCCGGGCCTGCGCTTTGCCGGACAGATCACCGGCTGCGAAGGCTATGTCGAAAGCGCGAGCATTGGCCTGCTCGCCGGCCGCTTCGCCGCCGCCGAGCGCAAGGGCGAGACTTTGGCCCCACCGCCGGCGACCACCGCCTTCGGCGCGCTGCTCAATCACATCACCGGAGGGCATATCGTCTCCGACGATGAACCGGGCAAGCGCTCGTTCCAGCCGATGAACGTCAACTTCGGCCTGTTCCCGCCGCTCGATCCGGGCGCGATCGTCAAGCCGGAAGGCGTCAAGCGTTTCCGCGGCAAGGAGAAGGCGGTCGCCAAGAAGCAGGCGACGGCGTCGCGCGCACTCGCCGATTGCGCCGCCTGGCTCGGCAAGTCCGCCTGACGGCTCGCAGACGCATCAAGGAAACGACAAAAGGCCCGCTTGCAGCGATGCAAGCGGGCCTTTTCCTATTGCAGTGCGCGGAGAGAGCCTACTCGGTCGCCTGCGCCGTGTGCGGCGGCTCGACCGCCGGCTGTTCGAACTCCGATTTCGGGCTGAAGCTGCCGAGCAGCCAGAGCGAAACCTCGGCGGCCTCGCCGGCACTCTGAAATTCGAAGTCGTTGTCGAGATAAGCAAAATCGGGGAAATGCACGATGAGGCCGCGACCGGTCTCGGAGCTGTTGACCCTGACCTTTCCGGGCTGGATCACGTGGCAGACATAATGGGTGCCGTGCGACTGGATGAAGCCAGCCTTGCCGTCATGCAACCGCAGGAAGATCGCCGTGCGATCCGCCGTCGAGTGCAGCGCCCGGATCGCCTCGTCCGGAAAGGCGCGACCGAATTCCACCATCGCAGAACCGGCATCGGGATTGTCCCAATCCCGCTCGGCGCGGGCGTTCATCCACATGTAGAATGCGCCGACCAAGACGATGACGGCGATGAGCAATAACCAAAGCATCCGCGGGCGCTCCCCTTCGCTCGGCATGACGCCGATAAAGCGGTTCTATACGCTGCGAGGCTTGTGCCAATTTGTCGTCTCGGCAAACGCGCCCGCGAATGCCTGAGCAAACCGAACCTCTGGTCGATCGTCCGGATGGATCAGAAGCGACGGCGGCGCGCGGCACGCCACATCCACCATTGCCGCTGCCATTGGGCAGGGCGGACGGGCTTCTGCAGAAGCCCGGCACCCGCAGCCTCGGCGCGGTTGAGGATAGGCTCGACGAGCGCAAGCGGGATGAAAGCGGGGAAATTCGACGGCGCGATCGCTGCCATCTGCGCACGCGCCTTGGCGAGATGATCCCGCCCGAAGCCCGCGAAAGCCCGGATCGCCTGGCCGATCGCGGCGCTGTCTTCACCGGCGATCAGCGTTTCGCGATCGAGACCGATGGCGCGCAGCAACTCGGCCGGCAGGTAGACTTGGCCGCGGCGCAAATGCAGCGGCAGCAGCATGAGGAGGCCTGCGACCGTCTGCGCCACACCGCCGTGACCGGCGACTTCGGCCGATTTCGCGGCATTCTCTGGATCAAGCACCAGGGACGAGAGCTGGATCAGCGCCGAGGCGGTCTCGCCGGCATAGCCCTCAAGCGCCGAGCGGTCCTCCATCGGATCGTCGTAGAGATCGAAGATCCGTGCATCGATCATGTTCTCGAACACGGAGACCGGCAGGCGGTGCGTGCGAATGCAGCCAAGAAGCGCTTCAGCAAGCGGATGCCCTTCCCCGGTCGACGCGTCGTTGCCAATGAGGTCCCGCCACCATTGCATGCGGATCTCGCCCGGGATCGGCTCGTGCACGAGATCGCGGATACGCGCAATCTCCGCGTTGAAGGCATAGAGCGCGGCAAGGGCTGGCTGCTTGTCGGCAGGCGCAAGCAAGCAGGCGAGATAGCGGTCGCGGTCCGTGTCCCTGAGGTCAGCCAGGATCTGGGCGGAGTTATCGTGCACGTCGTCTTCCCCGGGTCCGATCAGACGGCGATCAGTGCGACGGCGACGGCGCGCGATTCGGCCAGCATCACATTGTAGGTGCGGACGGCGGCCCCGGTGCTCATGGGATCCGACGATATGTTGGCGGCGCGCAAAGCTGTCTTCACATCGGCCGGCAGCGGGCGAATGTCCTTGCCGGTGCCGACCAGCAGCACCTCGATGTCCTTCGCCTCATCGATGACCTTGTAGAACTTCTCGACCGTCAACGCATCGCCCTCGGCGACCTCCCATGCATAGACGCCCGAGGGCAGCATCAGGATCGAGCCACGATGCGACATGTCTGCGAAGCGAAAGCCACCATTGCCATAGGCATCGATGGGCGCACGTCCCGGAAAGTGGGCTTCGCGAATTTCAATTCCCCTAGGCATTTCAAACAGCACCCTTTGCCGCGCCGGCGGCACCCGTATCCGCGCCGGAGGCGTTCTCGTCCCCCGGAATGTGGTCGGTCCGCTTCCTGAACAGAATGAGGATCGGCCCGGCGATATAAATGGACGAGATCGTTCCGACGATAACACCAAACAGCATTGTAACACTGAAGGCGCGGATAAGGCCGCCACCGAAGAGATAAAGCGCTGTCAGGGCCAGAACCGTCGTCAGCGCCGTCAGGATCGTGCGTGACAGCGTCTGGTTGATCGATGTGTCGATCAGCACCGACAATGGCATGCGCTTGTAGCGTGCGAGATTTTCGCGGATGCGATCGTAGATGACGACCGTGTCGTTCAACGAGTAGCCGACGATCGTCAAAACTGCGGCAATGCTGCCGAGATTGAACTCGATGCCGGTCAGCACCAGGAAACCGATCGTCAGCAGCACGTCGTGCGTCGTGGCGATGATCGCGCCGACGGCGAAGCGCCATTCGAAACGCAGCCACACATAGAGCAGGATCGCCAGGAACGAAACGGCAAGCCCGATGGTGCCGGCACGTGTCAGTTCGCCGGATACGACGGGGCCGACCACCTCGACGCGGCGGAAATCATACTCGTCCGAAAGTTCCGAGCGGATGACGCCGGCGGCCGTCTGCTCGGCGTTGTCGCCCGCTTCCTGCGACGGCACCCGAACGAGAACGTCCTCGCCCGAGCCGAGCTGCTGCACCTGGACCTCGCCGAAATTCAGCTCGTCGAGGCGCGCGCGAAGATCGGCGACATCGACCGGTCCGCCCTTGGAATGCAGCTCGATGATCGAGCCGCCCTTGAAATCGACGCCGAGATTGAGCCCGATGCCGGCAAGGAGCAGGACAGAGGCAAGCGACAGGGCCGCCATCAGGATGAAGACCGGGTTGCGGATCCGCATGAAGCGGATGTCCAGGTCGCTGAAGCGGCCAGTGCGAATGCCCTTCGGCAGGCGTTCCGACTTCCAGTGGCGCAGCCAGCGCTTCACGATCAGGCGGGTCACCGTGTAGGCGGTGAAGAGCGTCGTCACGCTACCGATTGCGAGCGTCACGGCAAAGCCGCGCACCGATCCGGAGCCGAGATAAAAGAGGATGGCGCTCGCAATCAGCATCGTCAGGTTGGCGTCGAAGATGCTGCTGAAGACACGCGAGAAGGCGTCGTTGATCGTGCGCCGCAGAGGCTCGGCGCCGCGAACCTCTTCCCGCAGGCGCTCGTAGATCAGCACGTTCGAATCGACCGCGACGCCGATCGTCAGAATGATGCCGGCAATGCCCGGAAGGGTCAGTGTCGCGCCCGAGAGGGAGAGCGCCGCGATGATCAGGACAATGTTCAGGGCAAGCGCAATGACGGCAAAGACGCCGAAGACGCCGTAGAAGAAAATCATGGAAGCGGCGACCGCGACCGCAGCGACCAGGCCCGCCTTCAGGCCATCGGCGATGGCATCACCACCGACGCCGGGGCCGACCGTCCGTTCTTCGACAAAGGTCAGGGGCGTGGGAAGCGGTCCGGTGCGGACGAGAGCGGCAAGGTCGGTCGCACCTTCGGTCGGCAGATCCGCAGAGATGCGCAAGGTATCGCCGTTGACCGCCTCCGACAGCTTGAGCGTCGCGATGACCTGTCCGTCGAGAACGATCGCTGCGTCCCTTGGCGGCTGCTGCGCCGCAAGGGCGGCAACGCGTTGCTGCGACGCGGCATCGATCTTGATGGCAACCGACGCGCTTTCGCCGGAAGCATCAGGTTCCGGCTGGGCCGCAACATAATTCGCCGCGGCAAGCAGCGGCGCCTTTTCGACGAGATAGGGCACCGGCGGGTCATCGAAGGAATAGAGGACTTCCGTTCCGGACGGCGGCTGCCCCTCGACGGCCCGTTGCACGGGCACGGAGGTGTCGAGCATCCGCAGAGCCAGATTGGCCCTCTGGCTGAGCAGGTCCTTCAACCGCTGCGGATCACCGAGGCCGGGCACCTGCACGATCAGCCGGTCGTCGCCGCGGCGCTGGATCAGCGGCTCGGTGGCGCCAACTTCGGCAACGCGGCGGCGCACGACATCGATGGACTGCGCCACGGCCAGCGAGAGCCGGTAGTCGATGCCTTCGTCCGTCAGGCGCAGGCGAACCAGTTCGTCCGGTTCTGCACTGTCGAACACAACTTCGGAAATCGGCTCGGAGCCGAAGCCACCGATCTCGACAGGCGCCGTCAGCGGCCTCAGCCGCTCGCGAGCCGCTGAAAGTTGCGACCGGTCGCGAACACGGAAGGTGATCGACTGGCCTTCGCCGGAAAGGCCGATATAGGCGATGTCGGCATCGCGCAGGGATTTGCCGACCTCGTTGGCGATCGTCTCGAGCCGTTCGGCGACAATGTCGCTACGCGCGGCCCGCAGCATGAAATGGGAGCCGCCCTGGAGATCGAGCCCAAGCGCCACCTGGCGGTGCGGCAGCCAAGCCGGAAGCTCGGCTGCCTCTTCCCGGGTCAGTACATTCGGCAGCGCAAAGGCGATGCCGGCAAGCGCCACCAACCAGACGAGGATACGTTTCAACGGCGGTAATCTGCGCATGCCTCAAACGCTCCAATTTCTTGGCTAGTGGTGGCTGTTCCTGCCTTATTCCTTGACAGGCTCGCCCTTGACGCGAACTTCCGACACGCCGCTGCGGACGACACGGATCTTCACGCCATCGGCGATTTCGACTTCGAGTTCGCTGTCGTCGACGACCTTGGTAACCTTGCCGACGATGCCGCCGCCGGTCACGACCTGGTCACCGCGACGGATGTTCTTCAGGAGCTCCTCGCGGCGCTTCATCTGAGCGCGCTGCGGACGGATGATCAGGAAATACATAACGACGAAAATCAGCAGGAACGGCAGGATGGACATGAGAATGTCCGCGCCGCCGGCGGAAGGGGCGCCGGCAGTCTGCGCAAAAGCTTCGGTAATGAACATCGATCACTCCTTGAGTTCAAATATCGGCGGTTCCTCCGCGCCAAATCGGCCGGAATATAGGGACGCCCGGCCGCTCTGCAAAGCCGCGGGCACCCGTACCCGTTCCTGTGCCTCTGACACAATTTACACAAGAGGAGAACCCCTCGCGCGGGCCTCGGTGACCTTTTCCAGCGTAAACCTGCGTGCTACCGGGTTTCTGGTGGGACCAGGCCGCGACGCGGTTACGGTAAACACCAGGGCCACGCCGCCTCGAATCAGGACGGTACGGCCAAACACCTGATTCAGCGAGTGGAGAGAGACATATGCCGGAAGCAAAGATCGACGTACTCATCAGGGAAATGCAGAAGCTTTCCGCGGCGATCGAGCGCATGGCAGGGCCAGCCGCCGCAGCCAACGACTGGACCGCTGCCGAGTGCTTCGTCTGGGCACCGGCGACGCACCATCTGCAGCCGGTCGCCAGGCCGAACCGCATCGAACTGTCCCTGATCACCGGGGTCGACCACGTCCGCGACATCCTGCTCGACAATACGCTTCGCTTTGCCGAGGGCTTCACGGCCAACAACGTGCTCCTCTGGGGCGCGCGCGGCATGGGCAAATCCTCGCTGGTGAAATCGGTCCATGCGCAGGTTGCGCGCGACACCGGCGTTGCGGTGAAGCTCGTCGAGGTCCATCGCGAAGATATCGCCACCCTGCCGGCGCTGATGGACATTCTGAAGACCGCGCCGGTCCCGGTGATCGTGTTTTGCGACGACCTGTCCTTTGATCACGACGATACGTCCTACAAGTCGTTGAAGGCCGTGCTTGACGGCGGCGTCGAAGGGCGGCCTTCCAACGTGCTGCTCTATGCCACCTCGAACCGGCGGCACCTGCTGCCTCGGCACATGATGGAGAACGAGCAGTCGACGGCCATCAATCCGTCGGAAGCGGTCGAAGAGAAGGTATCGCTGTCCGACCGTTTCGGCCTGTGGCTCGGCTTCCACAAATGCAGCCAGGACGACTATTTGGCGATGATCGACGGCTATGCCGCGTACTACGGCTTCAAGCTCGATCGCGACACCCTGCATGCCGAGGCGCTGGAATGGGCAACGACCCGCGGCGCAAGGTCTGGCCGCGTCGCCTGGCAGTTCATCCAGGATCTCGCCGGGCGCCTGCGCCACAGGATCGACGGGTAACCGGGCGCGTCGCGAGCGACGCACTCCACCGATATCGTGAAACAGAAAGCACCGCCTGCCCAAAAGGACAGGCGGTGCCATAACATCGGATCGGGGTCTGTTCTGCGACCGACCGAGACTATTCGAGGAAGGTCGCCGGGTTTACCGCGGTGGCGTTCTTGCGCACCTCGAAGTGAACCTGCGGCTGGCTTGCCCGGCCGGTCATGCCGGAGGCTGCGAGCGTCTGGCCGCGCTGAACCTTCTGGCCGCGCTGAACCTTGAGTTCGGACGCATTGCCGTAGACCGTGACCGTGCCGTCGTCGTGACGGACCAGGACGGCGTTGCCGAGTTCCTTCAGGCTGCTGCCCGAATAGATGACGACACCGTTTTCGGCGGCCTTGATCGGCGTGCCCTCCGGCACCGAGATGTTGATGCCGTCGTTGCGGTTGCCGTCGACATTGGCGCCGTAGCCTGCGACGACCGCGCCGCGCACCGGCCAGCGGTACTTGCTGATGCCGGTCGACTTCGGAGAATCTTCGCCCATGTCGGTCGACTTGCTGGCGACTTCGCTGACGCTCTGCTTGGTAACCGGCGCCTGGTACTCAGCCGGCTTGTTCTTGTCGAGCGAAGCGACCTGCGGCTGCTCTGCCTTCTTCGGAACCGAGGCCGTCTTGACCTGGTCCGGAGCGGCACCATTGGCGCCCGGCAGCTGCAGCGTCTGGCCGACGCGGATCGATTCGGCCGTCAGGCCGTTTGCCTGCTTGAGGGCGGCAACGGAGACGCCCGTCGTCTTGGCGATACGGTTGAGCGAGTCGCCCGGCTTGACGGTGTAGGATCCGCCGCCGGCACCCTCGCCGTTCGTTGCCGGCTTGCCCGCAACGACGTCGGACTTGCCTTCGCCCTTTTCGCGGGACTGGGCCGAACCCGGCAGGATCGCGACGTCGCGCTGATTGACCGGCAGCGGCGACGGCTGGCGGTTGCTGCCATCGAGATCGGCGATCGAGTTGGTGGCGGCGGCCTTGGCCGCGCTGCCTGCGACGCCGAAGGTCGGGATGACGAGACGCTGGCCGGTTTCGACCTGCGCTGCGGACTGCAGGCCGTTGGCCTTCAGGATTTCCTTTTCCGGAACGCCGAAACGCTTGGAGAGAACGGCGACGTTGTCACCCGGGCGAACCATGATCGTCGGGGCGTTCTGTGTCGTCCAGCCGCTCTTGCTTGCGGTTTCCTTGACCGTTGCGGGAAGCGTCTGCTGCGTGGCAAGTGCGGCCTGCTGGCGTGCTGCCGGGAACGGCTGGGCTTCGGGACGCTGATGGGCAGCCTGGCTCGGGTCAGCCAGGGTGTTGCGCTGAACGGAGATCGGGGTCGAGGCGACGCGGGCGTTGGGCGTGGATGCGGTGTTTACCGGATCGTAGGCACCCTGCCCGGCTGCCGCCGGATAGGGCTGACCGAGAGCCGAGCCGCGGTTATCAACCGGCGCCGCAGCCATCTGACCGACGGACACATCCCCGCGCGGAACCGGCGTTGCGTCTCGGGGAATGGAATTTGTGGTGATGTTGTCGGACCGCGAAAACAGGCCGTCAAACCGGCTTGCATCCGAACTGCAGCCTGTTGCGACGCCTGCCAGCAGGACCGCCACGCAAAGGCGGATCGTCGACTTTCCAACCCCGGGAGATACAAACTTACGCATGACGCTTACCCACTCCGAACGCAACTCGATGTGGATTGATTAAAGCGTATTAGAGTTACCGCGTGGTTAAGGTAGACCCCACCAAAGGACTAATTTGACCAAATGCTAACCATAGGCCGACCGCCGCCCGTCAAGCGCATGTTAGCAGCAGCCGCCGCAGCGGCCGCCCGGGCAGGAAAGCGTAACGCTAGATCAGTTCGGAATAGAGGCGCTCGATCTCGGACACGGACCGGCGCTCCGTCTGGTCTTCCTCGTAGCTGATGCTCGTCAGGTCCCAGGCAAAAATCTGCCGACCGGCCGGCTGCGCCAGGGTTTCGGACTGGGCCGTCTTGTCTTCCTCGAGCAGCACGCTCACCAGCGTCTGGAAGGCGGTATCTCCGTCCGCGCCGCTTGCTTCTTCATATTCGAGCGACCGCAGGCCGGCCACGGCCGCTTCGCGTGTCCCGAAATAGCGCAGACTGTTCTGGTCCTCCGGCCGAAGACCGTCGTAGTAGTCTATGAAGCTCTTGTAATAGGCTTGGTGATCGCCGGAATCGAGAAACCTGCCGAAGGCCTGGTACTCGCGCGAGGCCAGTTGCGGCGACAGGCGATTGTTCCATTCCTCGCGGGTGAGCGCCGGCTGGCCGTCGGAGGCCTTCTTGGTCTGGCCGAGATAAAGCAGGGCATCGGCCGAAAGCGAGATGCGTGGCGTCGGATCAAAGAAGGTCGCGGCGAGCGCCTGTGCCGCCTGCTCATCCTTGCCCGCGGAATTCGTCTGGCCGGCATTGCGCCCGGCAAGATTGTTCAGCCCGTCGCCCGATGCTGCCGCCGTCAACCTGTTCGCGATCTGCATGTGCCGTCTCCGTACCTCGCGACCGGTGTCCGCCGACGTCGCAAGGCAAGCGACGACTCACAGGCGGGAACCCTGTCCGTGCACGGCAGGCGTATGGCGCGAAGCTTGCGCGAGGCTGGAGGAAGTTAAGGACTCGTTAATAGTCGATATCGGCGCGAGCCGCGGCTCCTTACCCGAGCGGACGGATTTCGACGATTAGAGGAACGATGCCAGTTGTGGCACGATCGGAAGGTAAGGCGCGTCGAACAGATCCTCGCGATCGAAGCGGCTGCCCGTGCGGCTGACGCGCACGACCCGACAATGGGTCTCGCTCATCATGATCGGCACCAAAAGGGTGCCGCCGGAAACCAGGTGATCCGAGAACATGCGCGGCAGGCTGTTGAACGCAGCGGTGATGAGGATCCGGTCGAAGGTGCCCTCACCCGGCACGCCGGCACTGCCGTCCGCGTGTCGGACGATGACGTTGCGAATGCCCGTTTTTTCGAGGTTCTTCTGGGCGATGCCGACGAGCGTCTGATAGCGGTCGATCGTCAGCACGCGCTCGGCGACGCGTCCCATGACCGCGGCGGTGAAGCCGCTGCCGGTGCCGACTTCGAGAACACGCTGGCCGGATTTCAGATTGAGGCTGTGCAACAGACGGACCGCAAAGTCGTACCCCTCCATGAACGAACCGCAATCGAGCGGGATCGTTCGCTGCGAATGGGCCTCGGCCTGGTACTGCGGCGGCGCGAAGTAGCTGCGCGGCGTCTGTTCGACGGCCTTCAGCAGGTCATGGTTGGTGATGCCTTCGGCGCGCAGCCGCAGCACCATCTTGGCAAAGCCTTCCTGTTCCGTCACCCGCGCGCTCAATCAACGGCTCCCTCGTTGAGCGCCCGCGCCAGGCGGTCCTGGACACTGTAGTCGGTGAGGTCGAGTTTAAGCGGCGTGACCGAGATCATGTTCTCACGCAGGGCGTGAATGTCGGTGCCGGCGCGGAAATCGCCGAAGCGCTCGCCGAAACGCAGCCAGAAATAGGGAAAGCCGCGACCGTCGGTTCGCTCGTCGATCGACAGGCCGAAATCGAGCTTGCCTTGCGACGTCACTTCCGTGCCGGCGACGGTATCCGCCGAGCAGTTCGGGAAGTTGACGTTGAGCAGCGTGCCGTCAGGCAGATCCACCTTCATCAGCTTGCGGATTAAGGCCGGCGCATGGATTTCGACAACATCCCACGGCACCGTCTTTCCGACCGTGTGATTGTAGGCCTGGCTCAGCGCGATCGAGCGGATGCCCTGCAACGTTCCTTCGATGGCGCCGGCGACGGTACCGGAATAGGTCACGTCGTCGGCCATGTTGGCGCCGATGTTGACGCCGGACAGCACGAGATCGGGCTTGCGATCGAGCACCTTGCGGACGGCCATGATGACGCAATCGGTCGGCGTGCCGCGAAGTGCGAAGCGCTTTTCCGCGATCTGTCGCAGCCGCAATGGCTCCGACAGGGTCAGCGAATGGGCAAGGCCGCTCTGGTCCGCTTCGGGCGCAACGACCCAGACATCGTCCGAAATCGTCCGGGCGACGCGTTCAAGTACCGACAGGCCCTCGGCGTGAATGCCGTCATCGTTTGTCAGCAGGATCCGCATGATGCCGCACTCCCCTCGACGTTCGCTCAGGCTACCTTTTCGATGCGCGTCTGGCCGCCCATGTAGGGGACCAGCACCTCCGGCACCGATATCGAACCATCGTCATTCAGATAGTTCTCGATGACGGCGATGAGCGCGCGGCCGACGGCAACGCCCGAACCGTTCAGCGTGTGAACGAAGCGGGTTCCCTTGTCTTCCTTGGTGCGATAGCGGGCGTTCATGCGGCGCGCCTGGAAATCGCCGCAGACCGAACACGACGAAATCTCGCGGAACGTATCCTGACCCGGCAGCCAGACCTCGAGGTCATAGGTCTTGCGGGCGCCGAAGCCCATGTCGCCGGTGCAAAGGGTCATGACGCGGTAATGCAGGCCGAGGCGCTTCAGCACCTCTTCGGCGCAGGCGGTCATGCGCTCGTGTTCGTCGATCGACGATTCCGCATCGGTGATCGACACCAGTTCGACCTTGTTGAACTGGTGCTGGCGCAGCATGCCGCGGGTGTCGCGACCGGCAGAGCCTGCTTCCGAGCGGAAGGACGGCGTCAGCGCAGTGAAGCGCAGCGGCAGCTTTTCGCCTTCGAGGATCTGTTCGCGGACGATGTTGGTCAGCGGCACTTCCGCGGTCGGGATCAGCCAGCGGCCGTCGGTGGTGCGGAAAAGATCCTCGGCGAACTTCGGCAGCTGGCCGGTGCCGTACATCGCATCGTCGCGCACGAGAAGCGGCGGCTGCACTTCGGTGTAACCGTGTTCCTGGGTGTGCAGGTCGAGCATGAACTGGCCGAGCGCGCGCTCGAGCCGCGCCAATTGCCCCTTCAGGATCGTGAAACGCGAGCCGGAAATGCGGGCCGCGCCCTCGAAATCCATCAGGCCGAGTGCTTCGCCGACCTCGAAATGCTCACGCGGCTGGTGGTTCCAGCTGGGCTTCTTGCCGACGACGCTCTTGACGACGTTGCCGCTCTCGTCGGAGCCGACGGGAACATCGTCCAACGGGATATTCGGAATGCGCGACAGGGCATCGCTAAGCTCGGCCTCGATCTTGCGGCTGTCCTCTTCGAGCGCCGGCATGGCGTTCTTGAGGTCAGCCACCTCGGCCTTCAGCCTATCGGCGAGCTCGGCATTCTTCTGCGCCATGGCAGCGCCGATATCTTTCGAGGCCGCGTTGCGGCGCGACTGCATGTCCTGCAGCGCCTGAAGGTTCGTGCGGCGGCGTTCGTCGAGCGCGATCAGAGATGCCGACAAAGGCTCCGCGCCCCGCTTCGCCAGGGCGGCGTCCAGCATCTCGGCATTCTCACGGATCCATTTGATATCAAGCATTTTCGTTCCACGCGTTGGTCAGATCACGGCGCGAAATCTCGAATGCTCAGCCCTTGGCGGGGCCGACCTCTCCGGAAGATCCTTCCTGCGACTCAGCAGCCTCGCTCTTGAGCGCGTCCGCTGCCCGCTGCCTTTCGACGAGTCGCGCCGTATAGATCGAAATTTCGTAGAGAAGGATGGCTGGCAGCGCAAGGCCGATCTGGGAAATCGGATCGGGCGGCGTGAGCACGGCCGCGACAACGAAGGCGATCACGATCGCGTATTTGCGCTTCTCGGCAAGGCCCTGAGACGTCACGAAACCGACACGGGCAAGAAGCGTGGTGATGACTGGCAGCTGGAAGACGAGCCCGAAAGCGAAGACCAGCGACATGATCAGGCTCAGATATTCCGAGACCTTCGGCAGAAGCTGAATGGCCACCTGCCCTTCGCCACCACCCTGCTCCATGGCCAGGAAGAACCACATGACCATCGGCGTGAAGAAGAAATAGACCAGTGCGCCGCCGAGCAGAAACAGGAGTGGTGACGCAATCAGGAACGGCAGGAACGCTGCGCGCTCGTTCTTATAGAGCCCAGGCGCCACAAACTTGTAGATCTGTGCCGCAATTACGGGAAAGGCAATGACCAGCGCACCGAACATCGCCACCTTGATCTGGGTGAAGAAGAACTCCTGCGGCGCCGTGTAGATGAGCTCGACGTTGCGATGGTTGAGGCCCGCCCAGCTTACGGCCCATTTGAACGGCAGCACCAGCAGGTTGAACAGGCCTTTGGCGAAGTAGAAGCAGACGAGGAACGCAACGAAGAACGCGCCGATGGCCCACATCAGGCGCCTGCGCAATTCGATCAGATGCTCGATCAGCGGCTGCGGCCGGTCCTCGATATCGCCGCTCATGCTTCACCTTTCTTGCGCGCGCTGGTGCGCGGCTTAGACGTCTTGGCAGCAGGCTCGGCCGCTGTCGGCGTCACTTTTTTCTTTTCAGCGGCCGGCTTCGCGGGCGCCTTGGCAGCAGACTTTGCCGTGGCCGCCTTGGGCGCTGCCGTTGCCGACTTGGGCGCGGCCTTCTTTACGGCCGGGGCCGGATCGGTTTTCGCCCTGGTCGCACGTTTCGGCTTTTCTGCCGGCACGGCGGCGACCTCTGCGCGCTCGATCTGGCGATTGGCCGAACCGATTGCCGCGGCGGCAACCGGATCTGCAGGCTTGGTTTCGACCGCCGCCGGCGCGACAGCCGGCTCCACGGCGGTCACCGGATCAACGCTGCTCGGTGTCGCGGGCTGGTCGGGCGTTGCCGCCTTCTGCAGGTCCGCCTTGATATCGTTGCCCATCTGGCGAAGCGGATTGATCGCATCGCGCAACGCATTGGCCGGATTGAGGCTTTGCGCGTCGCTGATGGTCTTTCGAACCTCGTCGAGGTCCGCTTCGCGCAGCGCTTCATCGAACTGCTGACGGAAATCCGATGCCATGCCGCGCATCTTCGCGGTCATGCGGCCGAAAGCCCGCAACATTGGCGGAAGGTCTTTCGGCCCGACAACCACGATCAGAACGATTGCGATGACGACGAGCTCGGTCCAGCCGATATCAAGCATGCGATATGTCCTGCAAACCCTTGATGCCGCCGGCCCGGTATGGACACCGGACAGGCTTCACCGACACCAGACTGTTAGCGAACTTCGTCAGACTTGTGGTCTACGGTCTTGCCGTCGAGCGTCTTGTCGGTAGCAGCCGCATCGTCGTCGGACATGCCCTTCTTGAAGCTCTTGATGCCCTTGGCAACGTCACCCATCAGTTCGGGGATCTTGCCACGACCGAACAAGAGCAGCACCACGACCAGAACGATCAGCCAGTGCCAAATGCTTAACGAACCCATGCTCTTACTCCTCTGAGCCTTCCCCGATTCAGGCTCTATCACATGTCAATTTTCAGGCGTGCCCCAAGCACGCGTCTCGTTGTGACAGACCCTAAGATGCCGAACTGCTTTTTTCAAACAGTAATATATCCCGCTCGTTAACTGAAAGCATTACATCACGCAATCCATGCGGCAATCGGTCCGCCCTGATGCGCGCCCGGACCACCTCCTCACAACGCGGCACGGCAAGCTCCAGAAGCTCGACCACGCCGATGAAGCGACGGGAGAGAATGCGGGCGGGAATGTCGCCACCTTCTTCGCCGACGCGCACCCCGGACAGCCTGACGGCCACCGAGAGGCGCTTGCCTTCCGGGTGGGGGCCGGCTGCAACGCTTCCGACCGGCGTCTCGACGCGACCGCCACGAACCTGGGCATCGAAGACGTTGATCTCCGAGAAGAAACCGGCGGCAAAAAGATCCCGCGGCTCGCGGTAGAGTTCATCGGCCGTTCCGACCTGAACGAGGCGTCCGTCCTTCAGGAGCGCGATGCGATCCGCCATGCGCATCGCCTCTTCGGCGTCATGCGTGACGACGATCGCCGTTGCCCGCGTCTCCCTGAGGATCGCGAGGGTGTCGGCGCGGATCGAATCCTTCAGGCGCGAGTCGAGGCCGGAAAAGGGTTCGTCCATCAACAGCACCGCCGGACGCGGCGCGAGCGCGCGGGCAAGCGCCACGCGCTGCTGCTCGCCGCCGGACAGCACGTGCGGATACTGATCGGCATAGTGCGACAGGCCAACACGCTCGAGTGCCGCATCCGCCTGGATCAGGCCTTCCTTTTTGGGGATCGCCGTCAGACCGAAACGGACGTTGTCACGGATCGTCATGTGCGGGAAAAGCGCGAAGTCCTGGAACATCAGCCCGACGCCACGCTTTTCCGGCGGCAGGAAAACAGAAGGACCGGAAATTTCCTGGCCGTTGAGCATCAGACGCCCGGCGCTCTGCCGCTCGATGCCCGCGGCGATGCGCAGCAGGGTCGTCTTGCCGGATCCCGAAGGCCCGAGCAGGCACAGGACCTCGCCGGCCTTTGCCGCCAGACTGACGCCCTTGATCGTTTCCTTGGCGTGATAGCTGTGATGGATATCTTCGAAGGTCAGGCTCGCCGCGAAAGAAACGCCCGCTGTCCGTCGCGTGGTCATGACGGGAGCGTCCTGCGGATCTGAAACCATGCTCTTGCATTCCTTGACACCAGTGGCGCAGGGCCAGCAGGGCCCGACGCCATGGAAAGCCGATATCTATAATCAGGTTTTTCTAATCGGCTTCTTCGCCCTTCGGTGTCAAGAGCCCGAGTTCCTCCAGATCGAGCTGGGTGATCGGATCCTCGTTCTCGGCGAGTTCGTCGTCGCCGGTCGGAACGGGGATGTTGAGGTTCGAAGGCACGCGGCCGGAAAGCAGCCCGGCGCCCTTCAATTCCTCGATGCCCGGCAGGTCGCGCAGTTCCTCAAGGCCGAAGTGATCGAGGAAGTCGCGCGTCGTGCCGAAGGTCACCGGACGTCCCGGTGTGCGCCGGCGCCCGCGAAAGCGGACCCAGCCCGCCTCCATCAACACGTCGAGCGTGCCCTTCGAGGTCTGCACGCCGCGGATATCCTCGATCTCGGCGCGCGTGACCGGCTGATGGTAGGCAATGATCGACAGAACCTCGAGGGCGGCTCGTGAAAGCTTGCGGACCTCCTGTTCGTCGGTCTGAACGACGAAGGAGAGGTCGGCGGCCGTGCGGAAGGCCCAATGGTCTGCCACCTGGACAAGGTTGACGCCGCGCGTCGCATAAAGGGCCTTCAGCCGGAGCATGATCGCGCGCACATCGGCACCCAGCGGAAGCCGGCTCTCGATGTAAGCCTCGGACACCGGCTGCGCCGAAGCGAACACCAGGGCTTCGGCGATACGCTCGGCTTCCTGCTCAAGCCGTGGATCGAAAGATGCCGCTTCGATCTCGTCCTCCTCGTCGGGAACGCCAGGCAGGTACTTCTGGGCTTCAGCCACGGGCTGCCTCCATCTCGGCAAGGGTCTCCGCATCGATCGGATTTGGTCCGCGTCGAAGATAGATCGGCGCGAAGGCTTCTTCCTGGCGAATTTCGAGGCGGCCCTCGCGAACCATTTCGAGCGACGCGGCAAAGGAGCTGGCGATTGCCGTTGCCCTCTCCTTCGGCGTCGTCATGTAGCGAACGAGAAAGTGATCGAGCGCCGTCCAGTCGTCGAGGCCGCCGATCATACGGGCCAGGATCAGCCGCGCATCGGACAGCGACCAGACGTGGCGCTTCTCGATCGTCACCTGGGTGATCGCCTGTCGCTGGCGCAGGCTCGCATAGGCGCTCAGCAGATCGTAGAGCGAAGCGTCGAAACCGGATTTCCTCTCGGTGACGATATGCTCCGGTGCACCGCGGACGAACACGTCCCGGCCAAGCCGGTTTCGGTTGATGAGCCGCGTCGCCGCCTCGCGCATCGCTTCCAGCCGCTTCAGCCGGAAGGCGAGCGCCGAGGCCATCTCTTCGCCAGAAGGACCGTCATCCTTCGCCTGCTGCGGAATCAGCAGCCGCGACTTCAGATAAGCGAGCCACGCCGCCATGACGAGGTAATCGGCCGCAAGCTCGATGCGGATGCTGCGCGCCCGCTCGATAAAGGCGATGTATTGCTCGGCGAGCGCCAGGACGGAAATGCGCGAAAGATCGACGCGTTGGCTTCGGGCGAGATGCAGCAGCAGGTCGAGCGGGCCTTCGAAGCCGGCGATATCGACCACCAGCGCTTCCTCATGCAGTCCGCGCTCGGCAGTCTCGTCCTGCCACAGCGGGTCCATCGGCGCCTTCGACGCAGGCTTGCCTTGTCTTTCGCCCGCATTGCTCACTGGCAGCCCGACCCTTTCTTTCAGTCTCTGTTGCCTTCAGTCTTCGTTGCCTCAGACCGTTGCAAACAGGGCGTTGAACTCCGCCCGCAAATCGACTTCGCTCGCATCGTCGGGCGCACGGAACGCGGCTTCTGCGGCCCTCGCCCGGCGCAAGCTCTCACCTGCCAGAACCGGCACGACATCCGCGACGGCCTTCATTTCCTCCATTATGCCATGACAATGCAAGACGAGATCAAGTCCCGCGGCAATGATGTTGCGCGCGCGGGTGGTCATGTCGCCGGCAAGCGCGTTCATCGACACGTCATCCGACATCAGCAGGCCGTCGAAGCCGATATGGCCACGAATGATCTCGCGCACGACCTTCGCAGAGGTGGTGGCCGGATTGTCCGGATCGATCGTTGTGAACACCATGTGCGCCGACATCGCCATTACCTCGTCCTTCATCGCAACGAAGGGCAGGAAGTCGCTCGCGGCAAGCTCGTCGAAGGTGGCGCTGACGACGGGCAGATTGTGGTGCGAATCGACGAAGGTGCGGCCGTGGCCCGGCATGTGCTTCATCACCGGCAGCATGCCGCCGGCCTTCAGCCCCTCGCCCATCGCACGGCCGATGGCCGTGACGGTCTCCGGATCGTGGCCGTAGGCGCGGTTGCCGATGACGTCGTGGCTGCCGGGCACCGGCACGTCGAGCACCGGCAGGCAATCGACGGTGATGCCGAAGCGCATCAGGTCAAAGGCATGCAAGCGCCCCATCAGCCAGGCGGCGCGCAGACCGAGCTCCCCGTCGCGGCGGTAGATCTCGCCGATCGCCGCGCCATTCGGATACTGCTGAACGAGCGGCGGGCGGATGCGTTGAACGCGTCCGCCTTCCTGGTCGATGAGCACGGGCGCATTCGGATTGCCGATGCTGTCGCGAAGGGCTGCCACCAGATCCGAGATCTGCTGCGCCTCGCCAATGTTGCGCCCGAACAGGATGAAACCCCACGGGCGTTCTGCCGCGAAGAAATCGCGCTCGTCGCTCGTGAGGGAAAGGCCCTTGCAGCCGGAGATAAATGCTTTTGATTCGCTCATCCCAAAAGCATAGAGCGCGGGCTGCCCGGCGCGAAGTCACAAAGACAGGGCCCCCCACTCATTTCACAAGGTCATGGGGCAATTGGAAGCCCGAAAACGCGAAAGGCGCGGCCTCCTCGGCCGCGCCTTTCGTCAACTCGATCACTATGCCCGTTTACTTGGTAACCAGGCAGCTTCCGCCGGCGCCCTTGTACTTGGAGCAAAGGGCATTGGCCTCGTCCTTCGAACCGGCCGGGATACGGACGCGGTAGTAGGTGCCCTTGCCGGCGATTTCCGCCTTGCGGATGTCGACACCGCGGCCGCCAATGACGCTTCCGAACTTGTTCGACAGGCTGTTGTAGGACTTCTGCGCCTCGGCTTCGGACGGCAGAGAGGCGACCTGGATGAAGTAGCCACCGGCCGGAACCGATGCGGTGGCAACCTGCTGTGCCGGCTGCGTCTCAGCCGGGAGAGCGGCCTGCTCTTGCGCCGGGCGGGCGTTTTCCACCGGCTGTGCGGCCGGGCGGGTCTGCGGCGTCGGAGCCTTTTCGCCACCGGCGGAAGCCGTCGTCGTAACGCTGCGCACCGGAACCTGCTCGATGTTGGCGTTGCCCGTTGCTGCGAGCGCTACCTGGTCGGTGCTGGCGGAAGCCTGACCTGCAGCCGCGACGTCGTTCGAAGGCGTTGCGGGCAGCGGCTGGGTCGTGCCGGCGACATCGGTCGCCGGTGCTGCAACCGGCTCTTCGCGAGCGACCAGCGTTCCATCCGGCTTGACGATCATCGTGCGCACCTTCCTCGGTGCGACGGCCGGCGTCTTGTCTTCTTCTTGGGCCGCGGTCTCGCTATTGCCGCCATCCGGCAGCAGGCGATCGCCGTCCTCTTCGTTCGGCAGAGCCGTCTGCAGGGTTTCGGCCTCGTTGCTGCCTTCGAGCGGCAGGGTTTCCGGCGTCAGCGTCCTCTGGACGACATCCATCGGCTCCTCGGTCGAAGAGACCAAGGCTTCCTGCTGCGGCGCGCCAGCCTGAGCACCGGCAACGCGATCATAAACCGCCTTGTCCTGGTTCGGCACGGTCTTGCCGCCCTTCTCCTCGGGCACGACCTTGACCGGGGCCTTGTCCGCCAGAATGATCTTCGGGCCTTCGGCCGAGTTGACCGCGCCGCTACCGCCCATCCAGGCGTAGACGGCAGCGCCACCAAGGATGATGACGCCGGCAACGCTTGCCGCCAGCAACATCGTGCGCTGCGAGCGACGGCCGGTGCCATATTCGCGGTATTCGCCGGCATCCTGCTGGCCCTGCGCCGCGGAAAGCCGTTCGGCATCGCGGGCGACGGCCGGGCGTTCGACGATCGAGCGGCGGAAGTCTTCTTCCATCGCCTTCTCAAATTCGTCGAAATCGTCAAGCGAGCCCTGACCCAAGGCCGGAGCAGCGGCAACAGCCGGCGCCGGACGGGCCGGTTCTACCTTTTCGACGGCAGCCGGACGGGTTTCCTTCACCGGAGCCGGCGTTCCGAAGAGCTGGGCCATTTCCGCATCGATATCGAGATCGTAGTCGGCCGGATAGGCGACCGGCTTCTCCGTCTCGATGACCGGCAGCTGCGGCACGTCCATGTCCGCGATCGGCGCCACGCCGTTCTCGGCTTCGGAAATCATCGAAGGATCGAAGGGCAGCGTGCTCTCGGGTTGTGCTTCCTGGCGCTCGACCGGCGCGGGGGCGACGTAAGGTTCGACGAACCGCTCCGGCTCGCGCTGCGGAATGGCGGCCTGCACGGCCGGCTTCACCGGTGTTTGCGGTACGACGGCGGCAACGACCGGCTCATCGAAAACAACGTCAGCAAAGTCGAGCTTCAGCGCCTCGTCGGAGAGCTCCATTTCGAAGTTCTCGATGTCGAAGCTCGGCTCGTGCTCCGGCTGCGCAACTGGCTTGGCCGCCTCGGCCACGGGTT
Organism: Ensifer sp. ZNC0028; assembly: GCF_000799055.1. Taxonomy (NCBI): domain Bacteria; kingdom Pseudomonadati; phylum Pseudomonadota; class Alphaproteobacteria; order Hyphomicrobiales; family Rhizobiaceae; genus Ensifer; species Ensifer sp. ZNC0028. Next base: position 23,637 of record NZ_JTLA01000011.1, on the reverse strand, counting down.
CCGCGACCTGGACTGGGGCAGCAGCGACGGCAGTAACCGGCGCAGCAACAGCTGCAACGGGCGTTGCGACCGACGATACCAGCGGGCCGGCAAAGGCACGCTGCTGGCTGGCACCCGAGGCGGATGCGACCGGCGTCGCCCGGCTGAAGGTGGGCGTAAAGGGATAAGGGCTCTTCTTTATCGGAGCGGCAGTGGCAGCCGCTGGCGCGACCACCGGTGCCACGACAGGCTGCGTTTCCGAATGAAGAGCGGGATGCGATTGGACCGCGGCGGCAACCATCGCGGCAACCGGCGGAACCGGGAACCGTTCGATGTCGGCCAAGAGATCGTCGCGAGCGACATCCTGCTCGACGACTGGCTGAGCTGCGATCAGGTCTTCCTGATAGGAAGGCTCAATCTGATAGGAAGGCACAATTTCGCGCTCTTCGGCCACCACATCGAAGCGCGGCTGTTCAAAGGCCGAAAACGCATCTGCAACCGGAGCCGGCTCGGCCCAGGCCGAAGCGGCTTCGACGGCCGGCGGCTGCCACGTATTGACGATCTGGTCACGTGGATCGCTTTCCTGCGGCTCGACGTGAGGAGCAACCTCGGCAACATCGTCCGACAACAGGTCGGCTTCGCCAAGCGACAACTCGAGTTCGCGTTCAAGGTCGAACGCCGGCTCATCGACGTAGGCCTCAGTGTTGCCGGCTTCGGCAACCTGCGGCGCGACGGAGAAGGCGTGAACCTCGGCATAGTCCTCGTCAGCGACGGGGGCTGGCGCCGACTCGACGCGTTCGGGCTGGAGGAACACCGGCTCTTCAAGCTCGGCAACGGGCTCCGCCACCGGCTCTTCGTGCACGACGACGCGTTCTGCTACCGGCTCGAACCGAGGCTCATCTTGTTCGGCTACAGCCTCGAACCGCGGTTCTTCGATCGGAGCCGGCTGGACTGCAGCCGGCTGCGGCACGGACCGCGGCGCGTCGTAGCTGTCGAACGCGCGAAGCAGTTCGTCTTCGAGATCGAAGGCGGGGTCTTGACGCACCGCCTCCTGGTGTCGCTGCAGTTCCTGCAACTGTTGGACGGCCGGCCGGGCATCGTAACCGACGATCCGGGCGAGTTCGGCCAACGGATCATCGTCTGCCAATACATCGAATTCAGCCGGCCCGCTTCGTGCGAATTGTTTGTCTGCCATGCTCTCCACTCACAATTGCCTGTATCGCTGTGCCAGTGCATTGTGGGAAAATGGTGACAATACTTATCGCATTTCCTCCGGTGCGGAGGTGCCTGTAATAGACAGGCCGGATTTCAATACCGAAGCGACAGCATGCACCAGCCCGAGTCTGGCAGTACTTAATTCTCTATTTTTATCGTTAACAAAACGTAATTCTGGATTCTCTTTACCTTTGTTCCAATGACCGTGGAAGGCGGCGGCAAGATCATACAGGTAAAACGCGATGCGATGCGGCTCCTGAGCCTGCGCCGCAGCCTCGATGACTCGCGGATATTCTGCGAGCTTGGCAACGAGCTGCAGCTCAGCCGGATCCGAGATCTGGCCCAGAACGGCACTGGCGAGATCGGCCGATTCGAGGTTCAGGTCCGGGAATGCTTCCGCAGCCTGGCGGAAGACCGAGCGGCAGCGCGCATGCGCATACTGCACGTAGAAGACCGGGTTATCCTTTGACTGTTCTGTTACTTTAGCAAAATCGAAGTCGAGCGGTTCCGAGTTCTTCCGGTAGATCATCATGAAGCGCACCGGATCGCGGCCGACTTCATCGACGACGTCGCGCAGCGTGACGAAGTCACCGGAGCGCTTCGACATCTTCACCGGCTCGCCGTCGCGGAAGAGCTTGACCAGCTGGCACAACAGAACCGTAAGCTTCGACGATCCGCCCGAGACGGCGCGCGCCAGCGCTTCCAGACGCTTGACGTAGCCGCCGTGGTCGGCGCCGAGCACATAGATCATCTCGTCGAAGCCGCGGTCGAACTTGTCCTTGAAATAGGCAACGTCGGCGGCGAAGTAGGTATAGCTGCCATCCGACTTGATCAGCGGCCGGTCGATATCGTCACCAACCTCGGTCGAGCGGAACAGCGTCTGCTCGCGATCTTCCCAGTCTTCCGGCAACTGCCCCTTCGGCGGCGGCAGCGTGCCCTTGTAGACGTGACCCTTGAAGGTCAGGTCGTTGATCGCGGTGCGGATGGCGGCAGCACCGTTCGCGTGCAGCGTGCGCTCGGAGAAGAAGACGTCGTGATTGACGTTCAGCGCCGCGAGATCCTCGCGGATCATCGCCATCATCGCGTCGATCGTCCGGTCCTTGACGAGCGGCATCCACTTGTCTTCGGGCATCAGTCGAAGGCTGGTGCCGTATTCGTCGGCGAGCGCCTCGCCGACCGGCACGAGATAATCGCCCGGATAAAGGCCCGGCGGGATCTCGCCGATCTCTTCACCGAGAGCCTGGCGATAACGCAGGAATGCCGACCGTGCGAGAACGTCGATCTGCGACCCCGCATCGTTGATGTAGTATTCCTTGGTGACCTCATAGCCGGAGAAGGCCAGAAGGTTGGCCAGCGCGTCGCCGACAACGGCGCCACGGCAATGGCCGACATGCATCGGGCCGGTCGGGTTGGCCGATACGTATTCGACGTTGACCTTGCGGCCGCCACCGAGTGCGCTGCGGCCGTAGTCGACGCCCGCACGCGCCATGTCCGACAGCAGCTTCTGCCAGTAGGAAACCGAAAGGCGGACGTTGATGAAGCCCGGACCGGCAACGGAAACGTCGGTGACTTCCGGGTCCTGCTTGAGCTTCTCGACGATGAGTTCGGCAAGCGCGCGGGGGTTCATGCCGAGCGGCTTTGCCAGCACCATCGCAGCATTGGTCGCAACATCACCATGGCTCGGATCGCGCGGCGGCTCGACATTGACACGGCCGAAGTCAAGCTCGGATCGCTTTTCTCGAACGCTTTCAAGCGTTTCGAGAATGTCCTTAATTCTTGATTCGAAGTCCGTGAAGAGATTCATCTGATCCGTCCGCTTTTCCCGGCCACGAGTGACCGGCGCAAAACTCAAAAAGGAGGCTCGGTTCGGCCGAACCGTAAGCCTCCGGGCGGGGCGTCCCTAGCGCAAATCGGGCGTATGGTCAAACAAGCGCTTGTGCACGCTGATCGCAAAAGTGTCAGTCATGCCGGCGAGGTAGTCGCCGACGTGCCGCGCCCGCGCCGGCTCCGCCATGCCGGCAATCTGGTCGATCCAATAGTGCTCCCGCATCAGCTGCGGGTCGTCCATGAAGGCATGGTAGAGCTCGCAGACGATCGAGGCGGCATTTTCGCGCACGCGCATGACTTCCGGGTGCCGGTAGATCCGGGTCATCAGCAGGCGCTTGATCTGCTTGTCCGTCTCGCCCATCTCCTCGGAGAAGGTCGCCATCACGGTGCCGGCCTGGCGCACATCAGCAGCGCTCTGCGGGCGTATCTCGCCGATGCGCTGTTGCGCGACGCCGATCACGTCCTCGACCATCGCCGTGATCTGCCGACGCATGATCTCATGCGTGAAGCGGCTGCTCTCAAGACCGGGATAACGGTCGTGAACCTCGCGCATCAGGCGCGCGAGAAACGGCACGTCCTCGAGCATTTCGAAGGTGAGATAGCCGGCCCGCAGGCCGTCGTCGATGTCATGGGTGTTGTAGGCGATATCGTCGGCGATGGCCGCGACCTGCGCCTCGAGGCTCGCAAAGCTCGCCAGTTCCAGATCATGCAGCGCGCAATAATCAAGGATCGGTTGCGGCACCGGCCCACGGGTGCCCTCACCGTCTGCAGTCAGCAACGGCCCGTTGTGCTTGACCAGGCCTTCCAGGCTCTCCCAGGTCAGGTTCAGCCCATCGAACTCGGCGTAGCGCCGCTCGAGCTTGGTGACGATGCGCAGCGACTGGGCATTGTGATCGAAGCCGCCATAGGGCTTCAGCATGTCGTGAAGGGCATCCTCGCCCGTATGGCCAAAGGGCGTGTGGCCGAAATCGTGCACGAGAGCGACGCCCTCGGCCAGATCTTCGTCGAGCTTGAGCGCGCGCGCCAGAGCCCGGGCGATCTGCGCCACCTCGATCGTGTGCGTCAGGCGGGTGCGGTAGTGATCGCCGTCGGCGGCAATGAAGACCTGCGTCTTGTGCTTCAGGCGGCGAAACGCCGTGGTGTGCACGATGCGGTCGCGGTCGCGCTGAAAATCGGAGCGCGTCGCGCTCGTCGCTTCGGGAAAGAGCCGGCCGCGTGTCATCCAGGGATTCGACGCGAACGGCGCATGTTCACCATAACCGAAGCCGAGCGCATTTTTGTCGAATGTCATCTTCCACCTAATTCGTCGTCCCATTGACGGGGCATTCAAGCCTTCATACCTATAGTGAAAGCTACGGAAACGCGTGATGCAAGATCGACCGATTCCGCAAGCGGAGGCAACGGCTTGGCCGCCGGTCTTGAATAAAGCCCCGAAACCGGCCAGATCGCGTGCTTGAATATAGGGCAATTCTCTCCGGTTCTTGACCCCGGCAGGAGGCAGATATGACGCATGAAACCGTGACCCTCTCGGATGCTGCAGCGAAGCGGATCGCCACGATCCTGCGTTCCGACAGCCACAACAACGCCATGAGGGTGTCCGTCGAGGGCGGCGGCTGCTCGGGCTTTTCCTACAAGTTCGACCTGGTCGACAGCAGCAATGATGACGACCTGGTCCTGGAAAAGCACGAGGCAAAGGTGCTGATCGACAGCCTGTCGCTTGTCTATATGGGCGGCTCGGAAATCGACTTCGTCGACAACCTGCTCGGCCAGTCGTTTCAGATCAAGAATCCGAATGCGGTTGCAAGCTGCGGATGCGGAACGAGTTTCTCCATCTGACGCCAGCGCCTCACGCCTTCTTCGCCGGCTCCGTTTCAACCACGAACGGAGCCGTTTGCGTCAGAGATAGGGCGATCCCAGCCAGAGAATGCGGTTCGCCAATCGATCGGCGAAGGACTTCTTGCGCAGCCTTTCGAGCGTGACCGGCTCCGCTGAGGCGAGAATGTCGGAGATCGTGCGATTGATCGCCTCGGCGAACCCTTGGTCGAGAACCTCGAGATCGAACTCGAAATTAAGCCGCAAGGAGCGTGGGTCGAGATTGGTGGACCCGACATAGGCCCAGCGGTCGTCCACGGTCAAAAGCTTGGAGTGGTTGAAAGCCCCCTTCGCCCGCCACACACGACAATGGCCCTTCAGCACCTGATCGAACTGCGCAGTCATCGCCCTGTCGACCAGTAGCAGATTGTTGACCGCGGGAACGATGACATCCACCTCGACGCCGCGGCGCGCGGCCGTGACGAGCGCGCTGATGAGTTCGCGGTCCGGCAGAAAATAGGGCGACATCACCCGGATGTTCTTCTGCGCGACCGAAAACGCCCCCATGAGCATCTTGTGATTGGTCTCGTTGGTGGCGTCCGGCCCGGATGGCACGGCGCGCATCAACACCGACGGCGCCTCGGCCGGCAGCGGCGCCTCTTCGATCGCCCAGGCGGAACCCGCCAAAACCTCGCCGCTTGAGAATTGCCAATCTTCGGCCGAGACCTGGAAGATATCGGCGACCACCGGCCCGAGCATGCGGAAATGCGTGTCCTGCGCCGGTGACTGACCGGCGATCTCACTGGTGAAGCCCACCCGGATGTTCATGCCGCCGGCAAAGGCAACTTGACCGTCGACCACGAGGATCTTGCGGTGCGTGCGCAGGTTGGCATAGGGCAGCCGTAGCCCCATGATGATGTTGCCGTTGAACACCGCCGTCGGAACGCCTGCCGCCTCCAGGTACCCGACAATGCTCGGCACAGAGTAACGCGCGCCAACGGCGTCGATCAGCACCCGCACCTCGACGCCGCGCGCCACGGCCGCGATCAGGGCGTCGGCAAAGCGCAGGCCGATGACGTCGCGATCGAAGATATAGCTTTCGAGCAGGATCGAGCGCCGCGCGCCAGCGATCGCTTCCAACATCGCGGCATAGGCGGCATCGCCGCCGGCGAGCACCGATATGCGATTGCCCGTGCACATGCGATGGCGCGAAACGCGGTCGCCGAGGATCTTCATCGCCGCAAACCGGTCGCCGAACCGCACCGCTATGTCAGCGTCCGACACGTCGAAGCGGCCGAACTGATCCGGCCCCTGCCCGCGCAACAGCGCGCGCTGCGAGCCGATCGAGGAGCGCCTGATGCGGTTGATGCCGCCAACGGCGTAGATCAGCGCGCCGACGATCGGCGAAAGCAAGACGACACCGACCCAGCCGGCCGCGGCGCGCACGTCGTCCTTCGTCATCGCGGCATGAATGGCCGCGGGGATGCCAAGCGCGAAGGACAGGAGCGCCAGGATATGCGGCCAATAATTCTGCACGAGATCGATCATGGGCGGGACTATAGCCGGCCATCGGGCGGAATCAATTCGGCGCCTGAAGCGTATACCGTATCGACCGCCGCTGCCCCGATAAGAAGCGCCGGCGCGCTTCGCGCGCTGTTGAAAACCCGCAGGTAGCGGATTTGTCAAAAGAATCCGGAGCGGCTAGAAATGAGCCCGCCAAGGACTTAACCGACATGGAAGGGCGTTTCGAGCCATGAAGATTGCCACCTGGAACATCAATGGCGTCAAGGCGCGAATCGACAGCCTGTTGGCCTGGCTGAAGGAAAGCGGGCCGGATATTGTCTGCCTGCAGGAAATCAAGTCGGTGGACGACGGCTTTCCGCGCCTCGAGATCGAGGCGCTCGGCTATCATGTCGAAACACACGGCCAGAAGGGCTTCAATGGCGTCGCGCTGCTTTCCAAGCTGCGGCCGGACGAGGTCAACCGGGGCCTGCCTGGGGACGATACGGACGAACAGTCACGGTTCATCGAAGGTGTCTTCTCGGTCGAAGGCGGCGTGATTCGCGTCTGCTCGCTCTACCTTCCGAACGGAAATCCCGTCGACAGCGAGAAGTACCCCTACAAGCTCGCCTGGATGCGCCGGCTTGAGGCCTATGCGAAGCAGCGCCTGTTGCTCGAAGAACCCTTCATCCTTGCCGGAGACTACAACGTCATCCCTGAGGAACACGACTGCTGGGACATCAGGGTCTGGCAGAACGACGCCCTCTTCCTGCCGGAAACGCGCGCGGCATTTCGCCGGCTGCGCAATCTCGGTTTCACCGACGCGGTGCGCGCGACGTCGGACGCTGTGCCGCTCTATACGTTCTGGGATTATCAGGCCGGCTGCTGGCCGAAGAATTTCGGCATACGCATCGACCATCTGATGCTGTCGCCGGAGGCAACCGACCGCCTGGTCTCGACATCCATCGACAAACATGTCCGCGCCTGGGAGAAGCCCTCGGACCACGTGCCCGTCATCGGGACGTTTTCGTTCGCGTCCGCTTCGGCCTAAGGCGCGTTGTTCCAGATCTTACTATGCGGAGAATGATCCCTGGGCCGGGCCGGTTTGGGGATCGTCCGACGAAACAATCAGTCGTCGTCGCCCTGCATATGCAGGTTCTGCGACAGTGCGATGGCCGTGCGCCGATCGTCCTCGCTGGCAAGCGAGAAGGCCTGCTCCTGCATCGACTGCATCCAGGGCCGATCCTTCGGCGAACACTGATCGAGCGCTGCGGTCATGAACGCAAGACCACGAACGGTCTGGCCTTCCTGGAAAATCACGTTGCCAAAGACACCCATGGCGCCGGCGTGACCGCTCTTGCGTGCACGGTTGAGCCACTTCTTGGCCTGCTGAACGTTCACGCTACCGCCCTCGCCCGACAGGAGCATGCGCGCGAGTTGGAACTGCGCCTCGGCGACGCCGAAGGTCGATGCCGCCTGGAAATAGAGTTGGCGCGCCTGGGACATGTCGGACTTGATCGGGCTGTCGGGAATACCGCGGCGATAATAGCCGGCAAGGGAGATCAACGCGTTGACGAAGTAACCGGTGTCTTCCGAGCCCGGCTCTACGCCCTGCTGGGCGATTTCGCTGTAGATCTTGAAGGCTTCGAGGTCGTTCTCGGCGACACCGTCGCCATAGGCGTACATGTTGGCGAGAGCCCAGCGGGAGCCGGTGTGGCCCTTCTCGGCCGCATATTTGTAAGCTTCGACGGCCTCGTCCTTGCGGCCATTCTTGTAGGCAGAAAACCCGAACTTGAAGAGGGCGAAAGGACCCGATTCCTTGGTGACGCCCGCACCGGGATCAAAAGCGTAGGCCGGCATGGCGAGGGTCCCACAGACCGCCAGCGACACGCCGAGTATCGCAACCTTTAGTGACTTTAGTTCACCCGCAAGCATCACAGTCTAATTCTTCCGTTCCAGCCGGCCACGCCGAACCCATCACCGCTGCAAACACATAAGCCCGGACGACCCGCCGCCGCGAACTTCACCAACTTCGCCGACAAAGCCGACGCAACCTTTCCACAATGAAACTTCGACATAGTTCCCGAAGCTGTCATTTTAATGGACCACTTGCACTGGCGTGCCGCAGGCCACATCTGTCATGACGGTCGTCGATCCAAGTTTCATTTCACCCCAAACGCTGCAGGTATCACACTCACATTGCAGGCTTGTTCCTATATCGCTGCTCCCTGTTTGTGGCGGGAAATGGACATAGCCGGAACGAGTCTGATCCTAGCAAACTCTAGCATTAAAAGTGTTGCTGAATCGTCACATTGCGGGACAGTGCGGACGCGTGGTTAAGGGGTTCCACACAAAAGAAAGGCCCGGCAAAAAACCGGGCCTTGAGCAATGAGTAGGGCGAAGGGTCAGAACTTGACTTTGACAGATGTCGAAATGGCGCCGACAAAATCGCTGTCGAAATCATAGGAAACGCGCTTGCCGTACTCGCGACCATCCTTGGTGACGACGCCGGAATGCCCGCCGGTCATGAGACCGACGGCACCGGCCAAGCGCCATTCGATGTTCTCGCTCGCCGCATAGGAAACACCGGCACCCAGCGTCCAGGTGTCGGTCTGCGATCCAAGGCCAGTGCTCGTACCACGATCCCAGGTCAGGCTGGCCGCTCCGCTCCATTTTTCATCGAACTTGTGCCCTACGCCACCCGAAACCGTCCAGCCGTCGCGATAGAGGAGATCCAGAGATGTGGCTTCAACTACGCTTCCGGTCGTACAGGCAACGGCACCGCGTGTGGAAGTCGGGCAGAAGGGCAGGCTTTGAAGCTGGCTCCAGTCCGTCCACTTGACCGAGCCGAAGACGACCCAGCCTGGAGCCACACCGGTCTGGATCTTGAATTCGAGCGAGTCCGGCATGTCCGCCGTGCCATAGACGTCGGTAACCTTGCCAAACAGCGGGTTGCCGGGAACCTTGATCTCGCGCAGATCGAGCGTGCCGGTGACATCACCCAGATCGACGGCGCTGTTGTAGACTAGGCTCGCACGAACGGCATACTCCGGGATTTCGTAGGCAACGCCAGCACGCCAGCCGTAGCCGTCACCTTCCAGCTTCAGCCGACCAACACCCGTTCCGAAAGCGGCAGGAAGATTGCCCAGCGCCAGTCGATCCTTGAAACCGCTGACCTCCTGATAGAAGACACCACCAATGACCCGAAACTGGCCAGGCCCGACAGCCCACTTATACGAGCAGGTCGCCGCATAGTTGTCGCTCTTGATCTTGGTCTCGATGTTGTCGTTGGCGCCCGCCCAATTGATGCCTGGATTACTGTGCGCACCCCAGGGCTGCGAGTAATCAGCCATACAGTCCACACTGTCGCCAAAACCGGCCTTGATGCCGACACGCGGCACCCAGTAGCTTTCTGTGTCCCGAATGCCCTCGCTCGGACGATTGCTGAGATCGCCGTCACCGCCCAGCAAAGGGCTGGTTCGGTTGCCATCCTTCACATTGTTCAGTTCACGCTGCGGATTAACATAGGTCGCCGATGCTTCTGCAGCATAGTCCGACGGATCGAACAGCAGATCGATGTTGTAACCACCGCGCTCAAGACCGCCCGCGTGCGCCGCCGATGCGAACAGCAAACCAGCCGCAATCGACAGAACACCCCGCTTAAAATTCATGTGAGCCATCCAGCTCCTCCCCCTGCACTGCAAACTGCGACATTCCACCTCATGTCGTGTGGGCCGAAGTATTCTCACGATCCCGTGAAATCGCAAATGCGAGATCTAGCAGGTAGCACGCTCGATCGGTCACAGAATTTACGTAAGATTCTCATGATTTAGCCACAATGACGCCAGATCGGAACCATTTTTCTAAAATCATGGATGAAATCCACTAAATTAGAATGGATTTCCAAACCATCGAAAACCTGTGTCACCGGAACAACATTATCGCTTTTTGCGGTAGAACGGCGAAAAACTCCGTTGAAGTTCCGTTCAAACAGCACGCGCGCTTAATCGCTCGCCCAGCGGATTCAACTGATCGAATCAATGCCAAATCTCGATAGGCGGAAGTTTATCTTGTATTTCTAAAATAAAAATCCGCGGCATTTCTGCCGCGGATTCGATTCTTGACCGTCGCGCATTCCCTTGAACGCCCGCGTCGTTCCCGGCGAATTTCTCGCCTCAGCCGGCCTCGGCGACGCGCGTCAGCGCAACGCTCAGCGATTCCTTCTGGAGATCGAGTTCGACGAGACGCTCACGTTCCGCTTCGACCAGCTCCGGCTTGGCGTTGGCGACAAACTTCTCGTTTGCCAGCTTGCCGAGGATACGCTCGCGCTCGGCTTCCACCTTGGCGATCGCCTTCTCAAGCCGCGCTTTCTCGGCCGAGAGGTCAATCAGGTTTCCGAGCGGCAGGCAGGCCGTTGCCTCGCCAACGACGATCTGGGCGCTGCCGCGCGGTGCGACAGTGGCGTGATCGATATGCTCGACACGCGCCAGGCGCCCGATCGCCTGGGCATGCTGCTGCAGCCGCTCGCGCGTCAGGTTGTTGGCACCGACCACGATCAGCGGTGCCGTTGCCGCCGGCGGAACGTTCATCTCCGAACGGACCGAACGAATGCCGGAGACCAGATCGATCAGCCAATTGATCTCGTCGGCCGCCGTGTCATCGGCATAGGACGGCGCCGGCCATTCGGCGTGGCACAGCAACGTCGAGCGCTCCTGCCCCTCGCCCGCCGTCTGCGCCCAGAGTTCTTCCGTCATGAACGGCATGAACGGGTGCAGCAGCTTGTAGATCTCATCGAGAACATAGGCGACGCAAGCCTGCGACTCGCGTTTTGCCGCTTCGTCCTCGCCACCGAAGATCGGCTTCAGCAGTTCGAGGTACCAGTCGCAGAACTGGTTCCAGACGAACCGGTAGAGGCTGCCTGCCGCGTCGTTGAAGCGATAGGCATCGAGCGCCTCGGTAACGTCCCGGATGGTGCGCGACAGTTCCGTCAGGATCCAGCGGTTGACGGTGAGCGACGAGGCTTCGGGAATGAAGCCATCGCTGCTGGTAACCCCGTTCATCTGGGCAAAGCGCGTCGCGTTCCACAGCTTGGTGCCGAAGTTGCGATAGCCGGCGATACGGGCCGGGTCGAGTTTCACGTCGCGCCCCTGGGCGGCCATGATCGCCAGCGTGAAGCGCAGGGCGTCGGCGCCGTATTCGTCGATCAGTTCTAGCGGATCGATGACGTTGCCCTTCGACTTCGACATCTTCTGGCCGTTCTTGTCGCGAACGAGCGCATGGACATAGACCGTATGGAACGGCTCGACCGGGGTACCGTCGGCATCCTTCATGAAATGCAGGCCCATCATCATCATCCGGGCGACCCAGAAGAAGATGATGTCGAAGCCGGTGACCAGAACATCGGTCTGGTAATACTTCTCCAGTTCCGGCGTCTCGTTCGGCCAGCCGAGCGTGGAGAACGGCCAGAGCGCCGAGGAGAACCAGGTGTCGAGAACGTCTTCGTCACGCGTCAGGATTTCGCCCGGCTTGAAGTTCTCGAGCAGGTCCTCGACATAGGCCTTCATCGGGCCTTCATGAGCCAGATAGTGCTGGATCGCGGCGTGCAGCGCCTCTTCCTCGGTCTTTTCGACGAAGACCTGGCCGTCCGGACCGTACCAGGCCGGAATCTGATGCCCCCACCAGAGCTGACGGGAAACGCACCAGGGCTGGATGTTTTCCATCCACTCGTAGTAGGTCTTCTCCCAGTTCTTGGGAACGAAGTTGGTCCGGCCTTCCTTGACCGCGGCGATCGCCGGCTTCGCCAGCGTCTTGGCGTCAACGTACCACTGTTCCGTCAGGCGCGGCTCGATCGGCACGCCACCGCGATCGCCATGGGGAACCATGTGCTTGTGCGGCTCGACCTTGTCGAGCAGGCCCGCCTCTTCGAAGATACGAACGATGATCTTGCGCGCTTCGAAGCGGTCCTTGCCTTCGAGTTCGTCCCAGGCGCCGTGGAGGGCAGCCGGATCTGCAAGGCCCTCGAGGAAGTCCTCGTTGTCCTTGATGGTGATGCGCCCTTCGATCGTCATGATGCTGATCGCGCGCAGACCGGCGCGCTTGCCGACGTCAAAGTCGTTGAAATCATGCGCAGGTGTGATCTTCACCGCGCCGGTGCCGGCGGTCGGGTCCGCGTAGTCGTCGGCAACGACCGGAATACGGCGACCGACGATCGGCAGGATGACGTGCTTGCCGATCAGCGGCTTGTAGCGCTCATCCTCGGGATTGACGGCGATGCCGCTGTCTCCGAGCATGGTTTCGGGACGGGTGGTGGCAACGACGAGATAATCGCGCTTCTCCCACTCGGTCGCCTTGCCGTCTTCATCGAAGGCAACCGGATAGTCGAAGGTGACGCCGGGCTCCAGCGGGTAGCGCAGATGCCAGAGGTTGCCGTTGATCTCGTGCTGCTCGACCTCCAGATCCGAAATCGCCGTCAGGAGCTTCGGGTCCCAGTTGACCAGGCGCTTGTCCTTGTAGATCAGGCCTTCCTTGTAGAGCGAAACGAAGACCTCGAGAACGGCTTCGGACAGCCCCTCGTCCATGGTGAAGCGTTCGCGCGACCAGTCGCAGGACGCGCCGAGACGTTTCAACTGGTTGAAGATCAGGCCACCGGACTCAGCCTTCCACTCCCAGACCTTCTCGATGAAGGCCTCGCGGCCCATCTGGCGGCGATGCTGTTGCTGTTCCATCAGCTTGCGCTCGACGACCATCTGGGTCGCGATGCCGGCATGGTCCATGCCCGGCTGCCACAACACGTCCTTGCCGCGCATGCGTTCGAAGCGAACCAGCACGTCCTGAAGCGTGTTGTTGAGCGCGTGGCCCATGTGCAGCGAACCCGTCACGTTCGGCGGCGGGATCACGATGCAGAAACTGTCGGCGCCGGGCTTGGCACCCGCCCCTGCACGAAACGCGTTTTCTTCGTCCCACTTCTTGGCGATACGCGGGTCGACGGATGCGGAATCGTAGGTCTTATCAAGCATTTTGGAGCCAATTTACGAGATTGATGTCAGCGTCTTGTAAACCGGAACGGCCGGTGCAAGTCAACATGAACGCAAAAAGCCGCGACGATCGCGCGGCTTCTTTCGTATCCGGCTTCGGCTTTTAGCGCCGAGGGCCGCGTGCAACCCGCTCGATCTCCTCGCGAACGAGCCGCTCGACAAGCGTCGGAAGATTGTCGTCGAGCCATTCCTGCAGCATCGGCCGCAGCATCGCCTCGGCAATTTCATCAAAGGAACGTCGCGATCCCTGATCCACTGCGTGGGCAAGGTCGCCGAAGGACTGAGCGACCTTGCGGCCGACCTCCGGGGAGACGATCGCCGCAAGTGCCGTCTCCGGCGCGGGCGCATCCAGCGCGACGGCTGCCACGGGCGGAATCGCGCTTAAAACTTCCGGTAGTTCGACTGGCGAGGGCGCGGCGACCTCCGGCTCGGCCGGCGCCTCAGCCTCGGCAACCGGCTCGATCACCGGCGCTTTCGGGGCAGAAACCGCGGCCATACGCGAGGTGACGACAGGGCTGTCCTGAATGGCGACGACCTGCGGCGCTGGTTGAACCTCCCGTGCGGGAAAACCCGTGGCATGACGCTCGGAGGCGGCCCGAACCCGCGCCGCGACATCGGCCAGCGAAAGCGGCGGCTGTGCTGCCGACGACGGCTCCGTCTGTACCGCCGGGCTGTCCACGGCCGGCGCGACGGAGGCCGACTTGGGGGGCTCGTCCCGCTCATCGCGTCGGCCAAAGGCGATCGTCTCGATCTCGCTGTCGATGGTCAGCTCGATCTCGTCGCTGGCCTCGTCCTCGAACTGCTCCTGCGGCGCGAATCCGGCTTGCCCGGGTTCGTTGCTCTCAATGATCTTGCGAATGGATGCCAGGATTTCATCCATCGACGGTTCACGCGCGACATTGAGCTGTGCCATTTCCATCCTCGTTTGACGCGGCAGTCATGTGTCCCAAAACTGGACATGCGCCGATTTCCGACAAACCTTAAGTGAGTTCGCGAACGAAACATACGCCACGAATCAACGCTAAGGATTCTTGCACAGATTTGTTTTCAGGGGAAAAAATAGAAACGCCCCGGGGATACCGGGGCGCTCCTGCAATTTCTGGAAAGACGAGAGGACGCTCTTAGCGACCGTCCACGGTCCGCAGGCCGATCCACTTGTCCTTGACCGCCTCGTAGTGCTCCTCGGAGCGATATTCCGCAACCTGAAGCCCCTGGTCCTTGACCGTCAGCCGCGCGGAGGCCGCAAGCAGCGAATAGCTGGCGACAACGGCGTCGCGTTGTGCCAGAGCGAGGAGTTCCTGCGCCTGAAGCACGTCCTGCTGCGAATCGAGTACGTCGAGGGTCGTGCGCTGGCCGACCTTGCGCTCTTCGATCACACCATCGAGCGCCAGCTTGGCAGCGGAAATCTGCGCCTTGTTGGCAGAGATGCGCGCAATCGCGGCTTCCAGCTGAGCATAGGCGGAGACGATGGTCTGCTGCACCGAAGCGCGAGCGGAATCGACGAGGATGCGCTGCTGACCCAGACGTTCCTTCGCCTGGCGGATCTGGCCGTATTCGGCACCGCCCTGGTAGATCGGAACCTCAAGGCGAGCGGTGATGCTGGAGCTGTTGGTGTCCAGACCAAGCTCGCCGGCGTTGCCGGTGGTGCGACCGACCTGACCCTGCAGCGTCACGCCCGGGAGCATCGTGCCTTCGGCCGACTTGACCTGATAACCGGCCGAATCAACGGAGTACTGTGCCGACAGAATGATCGGGCTTTCGCGCAGCCCGGTCGCGACGGCCTGATCGAGCGAACGCGGCAGGGCCTTTTGAGCCGGCGAAGCCTGCTTGATGCCCCGCGGCACATCACCGACGATCTGCACATAGGTCGCTTCGCTCTGCTTCAGCTGAGCGACGGCGACGATCAGCTGCGACTGCGCGTTGGCCAGCGACGCTTCGGCGAGGCTCACGTCCGTGCGGGTGCCTTCACCCACGTCGAGGCGGGCCTTGGCCGCGTTCACCTGCTCCTGAAGGAAGGCGATGTTCTGCTTGCGGATCGATACGAGCTGCTGGTCGCGCGCGATGTTGGAATAGATGGTCGCGGCCGAAAGGAGGATCGATATCTCGTTGGCACGCAGCGATTCGCGGGTTGCAAACACGTTCGATTCGGCGGCGCGAACATTGTTCAGTGTCTGAAAGCCGTCAAACACCATCTGGTTTACGGTGATGCCGACCTGTCCCTGGTGGATGTCTTGGCTCAGGGTCTTTTCCCGGTCGATGGTCGAAAGCGTTCCGGACGCGAAGGCCGCCACCTGGGGGCGAAAGCCAGACTTGGCGATCGGCACACTCTCATCGGTCGCCCTGAGGCCGGCCCGCGCGGCGTTCAGGTCAGGGTTGTTTGCGTAGGCTTTGGCCATTGCGCCGAAGATCGTCTCGGCCAGTACTGCTTGCGGTGCAAGCAGCAAGCTTGTCGAAACGGCGGCCATGAGGGCCGCTTTGCGGACAATCGACACCATTACTTCTCTCTCCGATCGGGGCGGCAGAGCCTGCCCTCTATTTCCGCGGCGCCGCTCTTTTTGCAAAAAGCGACCCCAACTAGACACGGCGATGAAGCGCTCACACCGCCCACTGGTGAGCAAATCACTACCACTGCACTCTTTGAAACCCGGAATCAGCATTCCGACAACTGGGCAGCCATACTCTGCGCAGCCATTTCAAAAAGAAACAAGTACCCCGTTGCGAATTGGCAACATTGTTATTTTAGCAGCGCATTTAATTGTTGATATCCCTCAATAAGTGGGACCTCAAAAAACAAATTCCTGTGCACGACGGAAGCCGGGGAGCGGCTTGACCGCGGTGTTGAAATCGGGGCGCTCGGACGTCTTTCCGTGCTCGTGCACATAGAGTTTAGCGCGAGAAGCATTGCCAAATCCTTCAACGACCACGAGCCGCCCGCCATCGCGCAGCTGCCCGAACAAAGCGGTCGGCAGGACTTCGACCGAGCCGTGAACGAAGATCACGTCGTAGGGTGCCTCGGCGGCGTATCCCTTCTCGAGTTCGCCGGTTACGACGGCGATGTTGTCGTAGCCGAGGCGGGACAGCGTTTCGGTCGCGGTGGCAGCGAGGCCTTCATCGCTTTCGAGCGCGACGACCGAACCTGCAACCTGCGACAGCAGTGCGGATGCATAGCCGGTGCCGCAGCCGATCTCCAGAACGACATCGGACTTGGCGATTTCGGCCAACTGGAGAAGCTTGGCGAGCGGCGACGGCTCCATCAGGAAACGCGGCGCGTTGCCGTTGGCAACCTCGAGCGCGATATCCGTATCGATGTAGGCGAGCTCTTTCATCTTGGCAGGCACGAATTCCTCGCGCGGCACGCTCAGGAACGCGGACAGGATCGAGTGGGACGTGACATCCGTCGTGCGGATCTGGTTGTCCACCATCTTGGTGCGCGCTGCTTCGAAATTCATGGTAGTGCCCTCGTGGTCCGGATAGGCGCGGCGCCCGGTTTCGGGCAAGCACGCACGATCGTCTACTGGCTCCCGTCGGAAAGCCTTTGAGGTAAGCTCATAAATCGGCGACCGGCCGGTTTCAAGCGACAGCGGCAATTTGCGCCGGAAAAACGGGAGGGAATTGCACCGCGAACAGCGGAAGCGACACGATTGCCGGCCGGGATCAGCGTCCCGGCGCGCCTTCCAGCCCGACGAGGGCAATCTTGGTGTAGCCGGCGTTTTGGATGAGGTTCATCACCGTCATCAGCTCGCCGTAGTCGACAGCCTTGTCCGCCCGCAGCAGGACGCGTGTCTCGGTATTGCCTTCAGTCAGGCGCTTCAACTCGTCGGCAAAGCTCTCGCGTGCCGTTTCATCGTTGCCGATCGCCAGTGCCAGATCGGCTTTCAGCGTCACGAAGACCGGCTTGTCGTCCCGCGGGGCCGGTTTGGCGGCCGATTGCGGCAGATCGACCTTCATGTCCACGGTGGCAAGCGGCGCCGCCACCATGAAGATGATCAGCAGCACCAGCATGACGTCAATGAAGGGGGTGACGTTGATCTCGGCGTTTTCGTCGAGATCGCCGCCGCCGTCGCTGATTTTTCCAGCCATGGGTCACCCGATCCTTGCGATGGTCGTCTCGGCGTGACCGAAGTCCTGGCGGCGCGGCTGCGCCTTGCGGGCCAGGCGATGGTCGAGGTCGCGGCTGACAAGCCGCTCAACGGCTGCAGCGGCATCGGCGAGAATCACCTTGTAGCCACCGACCGAGCGGGCAAAATAGTTGTAGATGACGACGGCCGGGATCGCCGCCACCAGCCCGATGGCGGTCGCCAGGAGCGCCTCCGCGATACCCGGCGCCACGATCGCCAGGTTGGTCGTCTGCGCCTTGCTGATGCCGATGAAGGAATTCATGATCCCCCAGACCGTGCCGAACAGACCGACGAACGGGCCGACGGAGCCGATCGAGGCCAGGATGCCGGTGCCGCTTGTCATGCGCTTGCCGGCGCGAACCTCGATGCGGGTCAGAAGCGACGAAACACGCTCCTTCAGGCCGCCCGTCGGCGCGTGATCGATCACCGCCTCCGAGCGGGCCATCTCGTCGATCGCCGCGGCAACCATTTCGGGCGCCGGTCCCGACTTGCCGTCGAAGGCCCCCTTGACGTCTGCCAGGCCGTTGGCAGCCGACAGCAGGCGAACCGCGCGCGTCAGGCGCGCCTTGGCGCCAAAGAGTTCCAGCAGCTTGACCACAAAGATCGCCCAGGTGGCGACGGACGCCAGCGCAAGACCAATCATCACGCTCTTCACCACCACGTCGGCGGCCATGAACATGCCGATTGGAGAAAGATCGTGCGGCAGCACCGGGCTTGCTGCGCCCTCGCCTGTTGCAGGCGCGCTTTCAGCCGTCGTCGTGGTGCCTTCAACCGCGACCGGAGCCCCCTCGCCCGACGTGTCGGCTGGAGCTTGCAGTGTCGGCTGCGCCTGTGTCGCCGGGTCAACCGGCGGAACGGTTGCGGCCGTGCCCTGACCTTCCGCCACCGGCGCGGATGCGCCGCCCTGCGTGCCGTCAGCCGCGGGTGCCGGCGCTGTCGCTTGTGCCAGGGCGGCCGTCGGAGAAGCTGCGGAGGACAGGACCAGCATTGCGGCTGCCAGCAAATTGATCGTCGATCGGGCTCGTCTCGGCATCTCGTTCCTCACGTACTGGTCCATTTCGTCGTGTCGGGGCGAAGGGTTTGCCGTCATCCGCCACCACCCTTGCGCGCTTCCGAGGCTGTTTACGCAAAGGAAAACCGAATGACAAGGATTTGTGGAGTTTATCAATCAAGAATAATTTCGCAACCGTCCATTGCCCAGGCTGGACCGACGTTTTCAGGGCGTCGGCTGCTCTTCGACGAAGGCGCCGCTGCGCCAATCATAGGTGCGATGCCGCTCCCAGGGACGGGCAAGCGTCGTGAAAGCCGGCCGGAATTGCATGACGGGTGCACTGAGCCCCTCCTGCTGTTCCGCCCGGATTTCGATTGCGCCGGTGCGGCGCAGCGTACCGACATCGACGATGCGGCCTGTGTGCACTGCGCACGCTTCGGCATCGACCCGCGCAGCGACCACGATCAGGTCTGCCTGATCACACAGGGCGGGAAAGAGACGCGGATTTTCGAGAGTGACGATCGTCCAGCCGACCGCACTGCGCGCGGCGCACCATTGCTTGTCGCGGCAGACGAAACTGCCTGCCTTGCTTGCCGCGATCGCCGATGAAAAATCGGCACGGATCGCGGCAGCCTTCTCTCCCTCAATCGGCGGCGCTCTTCTGACCGCCTGTTCCATAGCCGGATAAAGACCGTCGGCCGCAGGCGGAAGCGTGGCCGGCCGCTCATGTTTCCCGACGATGAGCGCCCTTTGCCATTGCGAAAATATGAAGTCCGGCGGGCGCGGCCGGTTCGTTGCGATGGCATCGTCCGCGACCAAGCCGACGAGCCGGCCGTCCTCGGCGATCACAATATCGGGCTGGCTGCCGCCTTCGAATACCAGGCTGAGAAAGCCTGCGCAGACCAGCACGATGCCGGAGATTGCTAGCCAACTGCGCAGGACGCAAAGAAAGACACCGCCGATCGCGATCAGCACGAAGCCGATGGGGCCGATGCGGCCGGTCGCGACCTCGCCGTCGAGCGACGTCACGAACCGCGCGACGTCGAGCATCCGATCGAGACCCCACGCCATCGCCGTCAAAGGCAGATGCTCGAGCCCGAACGGCATCAGCAGCATGGCGAACAGGCCGAACGGCATGATCACGATGCTGATCAGCGGCATGGTGAGAATGTTTGCGATGAGCCCATAGGCCGGCAGCCTATGGAAGTAGGCGATCGAATAGACCGACGTTGCCAGACCGCCGATGAGGGAGGTGATCAGGATGCCTGCGGCCGCGCCGGTGATGAGGCGTCCCTTGCTGCGACTGCCGGACGCTTCGGTCTTTCCGGTGCGCCGTTCGCGCCAGCGCCCGTAGCCGGCAACCAGCGCCAGTGTGGCGGCGAAGGACATCTGGAAGCCTGGCCCGGCCACGGCAGAGGGCATGAGCACGACGATGACGATTGCAGCGAGTGCAACGTTGCGCAGGCTGATTGACATGCGATCGAAGAACACCGCGACCAGCATGATCGAGATCATGATCCAGGCGCGCAGTGCCGATACGGCGCCGCCCGAGATGAGAATGTAGAGGCAGACCATCAGCAGCGCACCGGCCGCGGCCACCTTCTTGATCGGCACGCGGTGCGCAAGCCCCGGCACCATGCTGAGAACGGTTCGCGCGCCGATCAGAAAGGTACCTGCCGCCAGCGCCATGTTGAGGCCGGATATTGCCAGCACGTGCGCCAACCCAGCCTGTCGCAGCACCTCGACCGTCTCCCGGCTGATTGCCCTTTCCTCTGCGGTGACCAGTGCCGCCGCAAGCGCGCCAGTATCGCCGCCGATCGACGAACGGATCCTCTCGCCGACCGTTTCCCGCATCGCGGCCATCGTCGTTTTCGTCGCCGAAAGCAGCGCGGGCACAGTGCCGCCCTCTTCGCTCGCGACCTTCTCGGATAGCTTCGGCGCGCCGTAGAAAAACCCGACGGCGCCGATTCTCTTGAAATAACTGTCGAAGGCGAAATCGTTCAGGCCGGGCAGCGCCGGGCCTGAGGGCGGAGACAGGCTCGCCCTGCCCTCGATCAGAGCGCCGAGCGGAAACGGCTCCCCAGAGCCCCGCGTCACCAGCGTCGCCTTCAGCGGCTGACGGCGCAGTTTTGGCCGGCTCGTTTCCTCGATCTCCAGCCCGTAACGCCACCGGCCGCGATCATCCTGCTCGCGTGAAAAGACGGTGCCCCGAAGGTTCGTGGTGACCGGAGCGTCGAGAACAACCGTGTCGGTGCGCCATGTCTCGATCGCGACCAGCAGCATGCCAGCGATGAACAGCGTCACGGCAACCAGCGGAGGACCCACCGGCGCCAGTTTCCACCGACAGACCAGCGCTGCCATTCCGAAAATGCAAAGCAGCACTGCAAGATTGGCAATCCGGATATCGAAGGGCAGCGCCAGCCAGGCGAGCACACCGAAGATCAAGAACACCGGGATCAACACAAAACCGTGACCGAATGCCCGTTCCTCTTCGATCGCTGCGAGGAATGCCGGCTTGACGGCGGCAGGCCGGAAACGGGCTGCGCGGCTCGCAATTGCCCGCCACGACGGCCGGAGAAACAGGGGTAGCCGCCCTGTTGCAGGCACGGTCGCCGCGATTACGGCGGCGTCGGAACCGGGCAGCCCGAAGCTGCCGCGTTCGACGTCGAGCGACGCTTGCCGCATTTCCGTTTCGCTCATTGCGCCCGCACTTTAGCCCCTGACTTCGCGGCCGATCATGCAACCAACATCTCGCAACTGCAACCGAGGCGCTATCTGCCGAAAAAAGCGGCAAACCTATATAGAATGGTACCGCACCATCATCAGACGAGCTTATTGATCTCTTTGGACTTATTGCCGTAACATGCCATTATTGCGTCGCCATATGCACATTTTCGCATCGCACAATTTGCCTTTCGTACAGCTTGGCAGTCGAAAATAAATCATATAGCAAATTCGCAACGTTCATTGTCGTGGCACGTCTGTGTGCCACGTTGCCATAAGACGGAGGGTCCGATGACTGATAAAACCGCGGTTGTAACACTCGATGGAAAGTCGGCGGATCTTCCGGTGCGATCTGGGTCCATCGGCCCTGACGTCGTGGACATCGGCTCGCTCTACAAGCAGACGAAGATGTTCACCTACGACCCGGGCTTCACGTCGACGGCGTCGTGCGAATCCAAGATCACCTATATCGACGGCGACGAAGGCGTGCTGCTGCACCGCGGCTACCCGATCGAACAGCTTGCCGAGCACGGCGACTTTCTGGAAGTCTGCTATCTGCTGCTCTACGGCGAACTGCCGACGAAGGCGCAGAAGGCTGATTTCGACTACCGCGTCACGCACCACACAATGGTGCACGAGCAGATGTCGCGCTTCTTCACCGGCTTCCGCCGCGACGCACACCCGATGGCCGTCATGTGCGGCTGCGTCGGCGCGCTCTCGGCCTTCTACCACGACTCGACCGACATCACCGATCCGCACCAGCGCATGGTTGCGTCGCTGCGCATGATCGCCAAGATGCCGACGATCGCGGCCATGGCCTACAAGTATCACATCGGCCAGCCCTTCGTTTACCCGAAGAACGACCTAGACTACGCCTCGAACTTCCTGCGCATGTGCTTCGCCGTTCCGTGCGAAGAGTATGTCGTCAACCCGGTTCTGTCGCGCGCCATGGACCGTATCTTCATCCTGCACGCCGATCACGAACAGAACGCTTCGACCTCGACGGTTCGCCTCGCCGGTTCGTCAGGTGCCAACCCGTTCGCCTGCATCGCGGCCGGCATCGCCTGCCTCTGGGGCCCGGCGCACGGCGGCGCCAACGAAGCGGCGCTCAACATGCTTGCCGAAATCGGCACGGCTGACCGCATTCCGGAATTCATCGCGCGCGCCAAGGACAAGAACGACCCGTTCCGCCTGATGGGCTTCGGCCATCGCGTCTACAAGAACTACGATCCGCGCGCCAAGATCATGCAGAAGACCACGCATGAAGTGCTTGCCGAGCTCGGCCACAAGGACGATCCGCTCCTCGAAGTGGCGATGGAACTCGAGCGCATTGCGCTGACCGACGAGTACTTCATCGAGAAGAAGCTTTACCCGAACATCGACTTCTACTCGGGTATCACGCTGAAGGCGCTGGGCTTCCCCACCACCATGTTCACCGTTCTCTTCGCGCTCGCCCGCACCGTCGGCTGGATCGCCCAGTGGAACGAGATGATCGAAGATCCGGAACAGCGCATCGGCCGCCCGCGCCAGCTCTATGTCGGCGCTCCGCAGCGCGACTACGTGCCGGTCTCCAAGCGCTAAGACCGACGGTCAGCACAGACAACGAAGCCCGGTCAGCGATGACCGGGCTTTTGTTTTTACAGCGTCAGATCGACGTTTCGGACCGGTTGCGGCCAATCTCGTAATGGCGGCAACACAACACCATCCGAGCGCACGCTGCGCGCCAGGCTTCATCTTCAGTGAAATATTGCTGCAATCGCGCCCTCGGGCAGCGGTAATTCTTACGGCTCGCGCTTGTTGAGATAGCCAAAAACGATCCTGGCTGCCATCTCGCCCGGCGGATGGTCGGTCGCCATGCGCTGCTGCACAAGCGCGTAGCCGTCGAGCATCGAGGCCCGCTGCGCCGTTGCGCCCGAAAGCCGCTCCATCCAGCGCGTCAATGCACCGGGACGGATCGATTCGCCGAAATATTCCGGGACGATCGGGAAATCCGCAATCAGGTTGGGCAGTGCGCCGCTCCAGATGCGGATGCGCTTGTGCAGGAACTTCACCAGGAAGTCAGGTGCATAGGTGGAAACTACAGGCACGCCGGCCAGGGCCAGTTCCAGAATGACCGTACCCGAAGCAGCGATCGCCGCATCGGCCCGATCGAAGGCCGCCCATTTGTCGGCTGCGCCGACGGAAATTTCCGGCTGGATGGTCCAGGATGCGGTAATTTCCCGAACCAGTTTCTCCTGGCGCGGCACAGTCGGAAGCACGAAGCGGACGCCCGGATGGCGGGCAGCGAGTTCCTCGACCGTCGCGCGGAAGATCGGCAGCAGGCGACCGACTTCGCTCGAGCGCGAGCCCGGCAGTAGAAGGCAGGTCGAAACATGCCCGTCCTTGGCGCCTGCAAGGCGCGGCAGGCGGCTTGCACGAACGGCAAGTACATTGGCGT
>NZ_JTLA01000115.1:0-29358 GCF_000799055.1 Ensifer sp. ZNC0028 | reverse complement strand
TCGCTATCCGCGAAGGCGGCCGTACCGTCGGCGCCGGCATCGTTGCCTCGATCGTCGAGTAATCGACGAGACTGAGGGCGGGAAGACACAAGGCGCATGTGCTATGCGCCTTGGACATACCCGCCCCGAAAGATTTAGTTGGTCGCACGGCTTGCCGAAGACGACGAAATAGTGCAAATGGCGCCCACGCGTGATTTGCACGGTGCTTCGACGTTGTGCGCTCACAGAAAGACAGGCCGGCCACGGCCGCTCAAATAGGAAGGGGCAGGGGAAACCCTGTCCCTCCGATCTTTGAAAAGTTAGCGGACTGGCCGAAATTAAACGAAGTTCACTGCGTGTTTTTCCACGGAAACCGCAAGTAACCTGAACAAGGATAAGTCGTATGAACGGCCAGAACATCCGCATCCGCCTCAAGGCGTTTGATCACCGGATCCTCGACGCCTCGACGCGTGAAATCGTGTCGACTGCAAAGCGTACCGGTGCAAGCGTGCGCGGTCCCGTACCGCTGCCGACGCGCATTGAAAAGTTTACGGTCAACCGCTCGCCGCACGTCGACAAGAAGAGCCGTGAACAGTTCGAAATGCGCACCCACAAGCGCCTTCTCGACATCGTAGACCCGACCCCGCAGACCGTTGACGCGCTGATGAAGCTCGACCTGGCTGCCGGCGTCGACGTGGAAATCAAGCTTTAATAAACAAGGAAGGTACGTGGACCCCGGTCCAACGGCTTCCAAAAACGGGCGACCTCAAGATCGGATGATCTCAAGGAGACCTTAAACCAGAGATGTGAAGGGGCTTGCTCCGTCACTAACTCTCAAGAGGAATGAACCAATGCGTTCAGGTGTGATTGCACAGAAAGTGGGAATGACCCGCGTCTATAACGACGCCGGTGAGCATATCCCGGTTACAGTTTTGAAGCTGGAAAGCTGCCAGGTGGTAGCCCAGCGTACGGAAGAAAAGAACGGCTACGTTGCTGTCCAGCTCGGTGCTGGCCGCTCCAAGGTCAAGAACACGCCGAAGGCGATGCGCGGCCACTTTGCTGCTGCCAACGTCGAGCCGAAGGCGAAGCTCGTCGAGTTCCGCGTTTCCGCGGACAACCTGATCGACATCGGTGCAGAACTGACGGCGAACCATTTCGTTGCCGGTCAGCTCGTCGACGTCACCGGTACCACGATCGGTAAGGGCTTTGCCGGCGCCATCAAGCGCCACAACTTCGGCGGTCTGCGTGCAACGCACGGCGTTTCCGTATCGCACCGTTCGCATGGTTCTACCGGTTCCAACCAGGATCCGGGCCGCGTTTGGAAGGGCAAGCGCATGGCTGGTCACATGGGCCAGACGCGCGTCACCACCCAGAACCTGGAAGTCGTATCGACCGATGAAGACCGCGGTCTGATCCTGGTCAAGGGCGCTGTCCCCGGCTCCAAGGGTGCCTGGATCGTCGTTCGTGACGCCATCAAGTCGGGCACCCCGGAAGGCGCTCCGCGTCCGGCCGCTGTGCGCGCCGAAGCATCGAAGTAAGGGAGCCGAGTAATGGATCTCAACGTCAAAACCCTCGAGGGCAAGGACGCAGGAAAGGTTTCCCTTTCGGACGCCATTTTCGGCCTCGAACCCCGTGAAGACATCATTGCCCGCGTCGTTCGCTGGCAGCTCGCCAAGAAGCAGCAGGGCACGCACAAGGCCAAGGGCCGCGCGGAAGTTTCGCGCACCGGCGCCAAGATGTACAAGCAGAAGGGTACGGGCCGCGCCCGCCACCACTCCGCTCGTGCTCCGCAGTTCCGCGGCGGTGGTAAGGCTCATGGCCCGGTTGTCCGCAGCCACGCACACGACCTTCCGAAGAAGGTTCGTGCTCTCGGCCTGCGCCATGCGCTCTCGGCCAAGCTGAAGGCTGAAGAGATCATCGTCATCGACGATCTCGTTGCCAAGGAAGCCAAGACCAAGGCACTCGCCGGCGTGTTTGCCTCGCTCGGCCTCACCAACGCTCTCATCATCGGCGGCGCCGAGATCGAGAACAACTTCAAGCTCGCAGCCCAGAACATCCCGAATGTGGACGTTCTGCCGGTTCAGGGCATCAACGTTTACGACATTCTGCGCCGTGGCAAGCTCGTGCTTTCCAAGGCTGCCGTGGAAGCTCTGGAGGAGCGGTTCAAATGACGGATCTTCGCCACTACGACGTGATCGTGTCTCCCTCGATCACTGAAAAGTCGACGCTGGTTTCCGAACAGAACCAGGTCGTCTTCAACGTCGCCAAGGACGCTTCGAAGCCTGAGATCAAGGCTGCTGTCGAAGCTCTGTTCGGCGTCAAGGTTACGGCCGTGAACACGCTGGTCCGCAAGGGCAAGACGAAGCGTTTCCGCGGCTTTGCCGGAAAGCAGAAGGACGTGAAGAAGGCGGTCATCACGCTCGCCGACGGTCAGTCCATCGACGTCTCCACCGGTCTCTAACGGATAGGCCCATTAGGGTAAAAACCCAAAAGGGAACAAGAAAATGGCATTGAAAAATTTCAATCCGACGACCCCGAGCCAGCGTCAGCTGGTCATCGTTGACCGGTCCGGCCTCTACAAGGGCAAGCCGGTCAAGGCGCTGACCGAAGGCCTGTCTTCCAAGGGCGGTCGCAACAACCTCGGTCGCATCACCGTTCGCTTTCAGGGCGGCGGTCACAAGCGCACCTATCGTCTGGTAGACTTCAAGCGTCGCAAGTTCGACGTCGAAGGCACCGTCGAGCGTCTGGAATACGACCCGAACCGCACCGCGTTCATCGCGCTCGTCAACTACGCCGACGGCGAAAAGGCCTACATCCTCGCTCCGCAGCGCCTCGCTGCCGGCGACAAGGTCATCGCTTCGGAGAAGGCCGTTGACGTGAAGCCCGGCAACACGATGCCGCTGCAGTACATCCCGGTCGGCTCCATCATCCACAACGTGGAAATGAAGCCGGGCAAGGGCGGCCAGATGGCCCGCTCCGCCGGTACCTACGCACAGCTCGTTGGCCGCGACCAGGGCATGGCGATCCTTCGCCTGAACTCTGGCGAACAGCGCCTGGTGCATGGTTCCTGCCTCGCATCGATCGGCGCCGTGTCGAACCCCGACCACGGCAACATCAATGACGGTAAGGCTGGTCGTTCGCGTTGGCGTGGCAAGAAGCCGCACGTTCGCGGCGTCGTCATGAACCCGGTTGACCACCCGCACGGCGGTGGTGAAGGCCGTACCTCGGGTGGTCGTCACCCGGTTACCCCGTGGGGCAAGCCCACGAAGGGTAAGCGTACGCGCTCGAACAAGTCGACCGACAAGTTCATCATGCGCTCGCGCCACCAGAAGAAGAAGTAAGAGAGGAAGTCTCGAATGACTCGTTCAGTATGGAAAGGTCCGTTCGTTGACGGTTATCTTCTCAAGAAGGCTGAGAAGGTCCGCGAAGGCGGTCGCAACGAAGTGATCAAGATCTGGAGCCGCCGCTCCACGATCCTTCCGCAGTTTGTCGGTCTCACCTTCGGCGTCTACAACGGCAGCAAGCACGTTCCGGTCAGCGTCAACGAAGACATGGTCGGCCACAAGTTTGGTGAATTCTCTCCGACCCGGACCTACTACGGTCACGGTGCGGACAAGAAGGCAAAGAGGAAGTAACAATGGGCAAGGCAAAAGCCGAACGCCGGCTGAAGGATAATGAGGCGCAGGCAGTTGCGCGCACGATCCGCGTCAGCCCCCAGAAGCTCAACCTGGTTGCCGCGATGATCCGCGGCAAGAAGGTCGATCGCGCTCTGGCCGAACTGGAATTCTCCCGCAAGCGCATTGCAGAGACGGTCAAGAAGACCCTTGAATCTGCCATTGCAAACGCAGAGAACAACCACGATCTCGACGTCGATTCGCTCGTCGTTGCAGAAGCTTACGTTGGCAAGTCGATTGTCATGAAGCGCTTCCACGCCCGTGGTCGCGGCCGTGCATCGCGTGTCGAAAAGCCGTTCTCGCACTTGACGATCGTCGTCCGTGAAGTGGAAGCCAAAGGGGAGGCCGCATAATGGGTCAGAAGATTAATCCAATCGGCTTCCGTCTCGGTATCAACCGGACCTGGGACAGCCGCTGGTTCGCGGACAACGCCGAATACGGCCAGCTTCTTCACGAAGACCTGAAGATCCGCGCTTACCTGATGGAAGAACTCAAGGCTGCCGGCATTGCCAAGGTGGTTATCGAGCGTCCGCACAAGAAGTGCCGCGTCACGATCCACTCTGCTCGTCCGGGCCTGATCATCGGCAAGAAGGGCGCTGACATCGAGAAGCTCCGCAAGAAGCTTTCCGAGATGACCAGCTCTGAAACGCACCTCAACATCGTTGAAGTGCGCAAGCCGGAAGTCGACGCAACGCTCGTTGCTCAGTCGATTGCCCAGCAGCTCGAGCGCCGCGTGGCTTTCCGTCGTGCGATGAAGCGCGCTGTTCAGTCGGCCATGCGTCTTGGCGCCGAAGGCATCAAGATCACCTGCGCCGGCCGTCTCGGTGGCGCCGAAATCGCTCGTACCGAATGGTACCGCGAAGGTCGCGTTCCGCTGCACACGCTGCGTGCGGACATCGACTACGGCACGGCTGAAGCGGAAACCGCTTTCGGTATCTGCGGCATCAAGGTCTGGATCTTCAAGGGCGAAATCCTTGAGCACGATCCGATGGCTTCCGAGCGTCGCGCGATCGAAAGTGACAACCAGGGCCCGGCAGGCCGTGATCGCGACCGTGGCGATCGTGACCGCCGTCGTGAAAACGCGTAACATTCGCGTTTGGCAGCCAATATCGGAGAAGTAAAAAAATGTTGCAGCCAAAGCGTACGAAGTATCGCAAGCAGTTCAAGGGCCGCATCAAGGGCGTAGCCAAGGGCGGATCTGATCTCGCTTTCGGTGAATTCGGCCTTAAGGCTCAGGAACCCAACCGCGTGAATGCGCGCGAGATCGAAGCGGCCCGCCGCGCGATCACGCGTCACATGAAGCGCGCCGGCCGCGTCTGGATCCGTGTGTTCCCTGACGTTCCGGTTACCGCCAAGCCGACGGAAGTCCGCATGGGTAAGGGTAAGGGTTCGGTCGAATACTGGGCATGCAAGGTCAAGCCCGGCCGAATGATGTTTGAGATCGATGGTGTCAGCGAAGAACTTGCCCGTGAGGCACTTCGTCTTGGCGCTGCCAAGCTCTCTGTCAAGACGCGCTTCGTGCAGCGTATCGCAGAGTAAGGAGTGAACTCATGAAAGCTGTAGATGTTCGCGCCCTGAGCGCCGATCAACTCAACGAAGAGCTCGCCAAGCTGAAGAAGGAGCAGTTCAACCTGCGCTTCCAGAAGGCAACCGGCCAGCTCGAGAAGTCTTCGCGTATCAACGAAGTCCGCAAGGACATCGCACGCGTCAAAACCATTGCCCGCCAGAAGGCGGCAGAAGCCAAGGCCTAAGGACCAGAAAATATGCCGAAACGCATTCTGCAGGGCACTGTTGTCAGCGACAAGAACGACAAGACCGTCGTCGTACGGGTCGAGCGCCGCTTTGCGCACCCGATCCTCCAGAAGACCGTCCGTCGCTCGAAGAAGTACAAGGCGCATGACGAAAACAACCAGTACAAGGTTGGTGACGTCGTTTCCATCGAGGAATGCGCGCCGATCTCGAAGGATAAGCGCTGGACGGTAGTCGCCGCCCACGCTTGATTTCAGCAGGTTTTGACGCCAAGACCCTTGCGTCTTGGGAAAATACCTGTATGAAGCACGCAATTGAAGCAGGGGAACGCTCGATTCCGGGCGTTCTTTTGCTTTGAGATGAGCACTATAAGCCGGGCGAGGGGGTTTCGACCCAACCGGCCTGGTAACAACAAGAAGGCGACCTGACATGATTCAGATGCAAACAAACCTCGACGTGGCGGATAATTCCGGCGCACGTCGTGTCATGTGCATCAAGGTGCTGGGCGGCTCCAAGCGCAAGTATGCGTCGGTCGGCGACATCATTGTCGTTTCGATCAAGGAAGCCATTCCGCGCGGCCGCGTAAAGAAGGGTGATGTCATGAAGGCTGTTGTCGTTCGCACTGCGAAGGACATCCGCCGTCCGGATGGCTCTGTCATCCGTTTTGACACCAACGCAGCCGTTCTTATCGATAACAAGAAAGAGCCGATCGGCACCCGTATCTTCGGACCGGTTCCGCGCGAACTTCGCGCCAAGAACCACATGAAGATCATCTCGCTGGCTCCAGAAGTACTCTAAGGGAGCGTTAAGAGATGCAAAAGATCCGTAAAGGCGACAAAGTCGTCGTTCTCACCGGTAAGGACAAGGGTCGTACCGGCGAAGTCGTACAGGTAATGCCGAAGGAAGACCGGGCTGTCGTGCGTGGCGTAAACATGGTGAAGCGTCACCAGCGCCAGACCCAGAGCCAGGAAGCCGGCATCATCAACAAGGAAGCCTCGATCCATCTTTCGAACATCGCGATTGCCGATCCGAAGGATGGCAAGCCGACCCGCGTCGGTTTCAAGATCGATGGCGACAAGAAGGTCCGCGTGGCCAAGCGTTCGGGAGTAGTGATCGATGGCTAAGTCCGCTTACGAGCCGCGGCTCAAGAAGGAATATGTCGAGCGCATTCGTGCGGCTATGCAGGAGAAGTTCTCCTACGCCAACGAAATGCAGATCCCGCGCCTCGACAAGATCGTCATCAACATGGGTGTTGGCGAATCGACGGGCGACTCCAAGAAGCCGACCGTTGCTGCTGCCGACCTCGCAGCGATTGCTGGCCAGAAGCCGGTAATCACCCGCGCTCGCAACTCCATCGCAGGCTTCAAGCTTCGCGAAGGCATGCCGATTGGTGCCAAGGTTACCCTGCGCGGCGTTCGGATGTTTGAGTTCCTCGATCGTCTCGTGAACATCGCTCTTCCGCGCGTTCGCGACTTCCGTGGCCTCAACCCGAAGTCCTTTGACGGACGTGGCAACTTCGCCATGGGCGTCAAGGAACACATTGTGTTCCCTGAGATCAACTACGACAAGGTTGATCAGATGTGGGGCATGGACATCATCGTTTGCACGACGGCTACTAACGACGACGAAGCTCGTGCTCTGCTCGCAGAGTTCAACTTCCCGTTCCGTCAGTAATCCGTAACGACAAGCGTAAAGAAGGATAACTTTAATGGCGAAAACGAGCGCAGTTGAAAAGAACAAGCGCCGCCGCAAATTGGTTGCCTCGCAGGCTGCAAAGCGTGCCGCTCTGAAGGCGACCATCATGAACCAGTCTCTGCCGATTGAAGAGCGGTTCAAGGCAACCATCAAGCTGGCAGGCCTGCCGCGCGATGGATCCAAGACCCGCATCCGCAACCGTTGCGAAGTTACCGGCCGTCCGCGCGCCTTCTATCGTAAACTTCGTATGTCGCGTATTGCGCTTCGCGAACTGGGCAACCTCGGCAAGGTGCCGGGTATTGTCAAGTCGAGCTGGTAAGGAGACGGGCACATGGCAATGACTGATCCGCTGGGCGATATGCTCACCCGTATCCGTAACGGCGCGGCTCGCCGCAAGTCGAGCGTTTCCACGCCGGCTTCGAAGCTCCGTGCACGTGTTCTGGATGTTCTTCAGGCTGAAGGCTACATCCGCGGGTACTCCGAAGTCGTATTCGGCAACGGCAAGGCCGAGCTGAATATCGAACTGAAGTACTACGAAGGCGCTTCCGTGATCCGTGAGATCGGCCGCGTTTCCAAGCCGGGCCGCCGAGTTTATGTCTCGGTTAAGTCCATTCCGCAGGTCGCGAACGGCCTCGGCATCACCATCCTTTCGACCCCGAAGGGCGTGATGGCCGATCATCAGGCACGCGAACAGAATGTTGGTGGCGAGATCCTTTGCTCCGTCTTCTAATTGAAGACGGTAGCAAGTTCTCCATAGCGAACAGACAGGTATAAAAATGTCTCGTATCGGTAAGAAGCCCGTTCAGGTTCCGGCAGGCGTCACGGCAAGCGTTGATGGCCAGAAGGTAACGGCGAAGGGCCCGAAGGGCGAACTGTTCTTCGTTGCAAACGACGAAGTCTCGGTAAAGCTCGAAGAAAATGCGGTTGTTGTACAGCCGCTCAGCCAGAGCAAGGATGCTCGTTCGAAGTGGGGCATGTCCCGCACGATGATCGAAAACATCTTCAAGGGCGTCAAGGACGGTTACGAGCGCAAGCTCGAAATCAACGGCGTTGGTTATCGTGCGTCGATGCAGGGCAAGAACCTGCAGCTGGCGCTCGGCTTCAGCCACGACGTCGTCTACCAGACGCCGGAAGGCATCACGATTGCTGTTCCGAAGCCGACCGAAATCATCGTGTCCGGCATCAACAAGCAGCAGGTCGGCCAGGTTGCCGCGGAAATCCGCGAATACCGTGGCCCCGAGCCCTACAAGGGCAAGGGCGTCAAGTATGCCGAAGAGCGGATTGTCCGCAAAGAAGGCAAGAAGAAGTAAGGATCACGCGAAATGGCTAGCAGGAAAGATACTCTTGTGCGTCGCGCCAACCGCGTGCGCCGTCAAATCAAGGCGGTCGCCAATGGCCGTCCGCGCCTGTCGGTTCATCGCTCGTCGAAGAACATCTACGTACAGGTCATCGACGATGTGGCCGGCAAGACGCTTGCGTCTGCCTCCACCCTCGATACCGATCTGCGTTCGTCGTTGAAGACGGGCGCTGACACGGCAGCAGCTGCTGCCGTCGGCAAGCTCATCGCTGAGCGCGCCGTAAAGGCTGGCGTCAAGGACGTTGTCTTTGATCGTGGCGCCTTCATCTATCACGGCCGCATCAAGGCTTTGGCCGACGCTGCCCGTGAAGGTGGTCTGAACTTCTGATCGGTTGCCAGGCGGGCGTTGCGCCTGCCTGGCACTCTCATAGGTTTCCGGTCGCATCCGATCCATCGGACGGGGGCGACTTTTGTCAATCTGCCGATTGCACCCGGAAAAGAAAAAGGAAAAGGACAATGGCACAGGAAAGAAAGGGTTCTCGCGAAGATCGCCAGAACCGCGAAGAGCGCGACAGCGAATTTGTCGATAAGCTCGTAGCAATTAACCGCGTCGCCAAGGTGGTGAAGGGCGGTCGTCGTTTCGGTTTCGCCGCTCTCGTCGTCGTTGGCGACCAGAAGGGCCGCGTTGGCTTCGGTCATGGCAAGGCACGCGAAGTGCCGGAAGCTATCCGCAAGGCAACCGAAGCCGCAAAGCGCGACCTGATTTTCGTCCCGCTGCGTGGTGGTCGTACCCTGCATCACGACGTTCACGGCCGTCATGGCGCCGGCAAGGTGCTGCTGCGTTCGGCCAAGGCCGGTACCGGTATCATCGCTGGTGGCCCGATGCGCGCCGTCTTCGAAACGCTCGGCGTTCATGACGTCGTTGCCAAGTCGACCGGTTCGTCGAACCCCTACAACATGGTTCGCGCAACGTTCGACGCCCTCAAGAACCAGATGCACCCGAAGGACATCGCAGCTCAGCGCGGCATGAAGTACGCTACGCTCCAGGCTCGCCGTGCCGCCTCCGGCGCTGCTTCCGAAGAATAAGGGAGCTGACAGATGGCTAAGAAAGAAGTCGCAGCGAAGACCGTTACCGTCGAGCAGATCGGTAGCCCCATTCGCCGTCCGGCCGTACAGCGTCAGACGCTGATCGGCCTGGGCCTCAACAAGATGCACCGGGTTCGCACGCTGGAAGACACTCCGTCTGTCCGCGGCATGATCCGTACCGTCCAGCACCTCGTTCGCGTCGTCGACGAGAAGTGAGGGGGATAAGCTCATGAAACTGAATGAAATCAAGGACAACGAAGGCTCGACCCACAGCCGTAAGCGTCTTGGCCGTGGTATCGGCTCGGGCTCCGGCAAGACCGCCGGTCGCGGTGTGAAGGGTCAGAAGGCTCGTTCGGGCGTTGCGATCAACGGCTTCGAAGGCGGCCAGATGCCGATCTACCGTCGTCTGCCGAAGCGCGGCTTCAACAACATCTTCGCTTCGGAGTTTGTTGTCGTGTCGCTCGGCCGTATCCAGACGGCAATCGATGCCAAGAAGCTCGACGCTTCCAAGACCGTTGACGCAGCTGCCCTCAAGGCTGCCGGCGTCATCCGTCGCGAAAAGGACGGCGTCCGCGTTCTGGCCGACGGCGAACTGAAGGCGAAGGTTTCGCTCGAAGTTGCCGGCGCTTCCAAGTCTGCGATCGAAAAGATCGAAAAGGCTGGCGGCTCGATCAAGCTGCTCGCAGCGGCTGCTGAATAATATTATTGATGAACCGCCCGGGGTGCTTCACTCCGGGCGGTTTTGCTCCCATATGTGAGCCTCACGTCCGCAAGCGCGAATCGCTCGCCGCGGCGGACATAGCGGAAACCACGGTGAGGCATCCGATTGCAGACACAATCGCCTCGCGTCCGGTTTTCAAGACGAAAAGTTAGTCCTTCCGGAACGGACCGGGTGTTCCCGCTGATTCCGAGATTTGGTACGCGGAGAATTGCATGGCTTCTGCAGCGGAACAGCTCGCCTCGAACCTGAATTTCTCGACTTTCGCCAAGGCGGAAGATCTGAAGAAACGGCTCTGGTTCACGCTTGGTGCGCTTCTGGTTTACCGTCTTGGCACCTATATCCCGCTGCCCGGTCTTAACCCGGAAGCGTTTGCCCAGGCATTCCGCGGCCAGAGCGGCGGCATCCTCGGCCTCTTCAACATGTTTTCGGGCGGTGCAGTTGAGCGCATGGCGATCTTCGCGCTCGGCATCATGCCCTATATCTCTGCTTCGATCATCGTTCAGCTGATGACCTCTGTCGTTCCGGCACTGGAGCAGCTGAAGAAGGAAGGCGAGCAGGGCCGCAAGATCATCAACCAGTACACCCGTTACGGCACGGTGCTTCTCGGCACGGCGCAGGCTTACGCCATCGCGGTCGGCCTCGAGAGCGGCAACGGCCTCGTGAACGATCCGGGTTGGTTCTTCCGTATTTCGACCGTCATTTCGCTGCTTGGCGGCACCATGTTCCTGATGTGGCTCGGTGAGCAGATCACCTCGCGCGGCATCGGCAACGGCATCTCGCTGATCATTTTCGCCGGTATCGTCGCCCATCTGCCGACGGCTCTGGCCGGCACGCTCGAACTCGGCCGCACCGGCGCACTGTCGACCCCGCTGATCCTCGCGATCATCGTCATGGTCGTCGGCGTCATCGCGCTCATCGTGTTCGTCGAGCGCGCCCAGCGGCGGCTTCTGATCCAGTATCCGAAGCGCCAGGTCGGCAACCGCATGTTCCAGGGCGACACCTCGCACCTGCCGCTGAAGCTCAATACCTCGGGCGTCATCCCGGCGATCTTCGCCTCGTCGCTGCTGCTTCTGCCGGCAACGCTTGCAGGCTTTGCCAATACCGCGACGCTGCCGGGCTGGGCGACCACCGTTGTTGGCGCGCTCGCGCACGGCAAGCCGCTCTACATGGTGCTCTACGGTGCGATGATCGCGTTCTTCGCCTTCTTCTACACGGCGATCGTCTTCAATCCGAAGGACACGGCCGACAATCTGAAGAAGCACGGCGGCTTCATCCCGGGCATTCGTCCGGGCGAGCGTACCGCGGAATACATCGATTATGTCCTGACGCGCATCACCGTGATCGGTGCGGCCTATCTGATCTTCGTCTGCATTCTGCCGGAAGTTCTGATCGCTCAGACCGGCGTGCCGTTCTACCTTGGTGGTACGTCGCTTTTGATTGTTGTCAGCGTCACCCTTGATACGGTAGCACAGATCCAGGGCCACCTCATCGCACAGCAATATGAGGGGCTGATCAAGAAGTCGAAGCTGCGCGGAGGAAAGAGGGGACGATGAGACTGATTTTTTTGGGACCGCCGGGCGCTGGCAAGGGGACACAGGCCAAGCTTCTGACGGAGAGATACGGCATTCCGCAGCTTTCCACAGGAGATATGCTGCGGGCGGCCGTCGCCCAGGCGACCGAGGTCGGCAAGCGTGCCAAGGCGGTCATGGATGCCGGTCAGCTGGTATCCGATGAGATCGTCAACGAAATCGTGTCGGATCGCATCGACCAGCCGGACTGTGCGAAGGGGTTCATCCTCGACGGTTACCCGCGCACGGTTCCGCAGGCGATCGCGCTCGGCAAGATGCTCGAGGGGAAGGGCCTGAAGCTCGATGCGGTAATCGAGCTCAAGGTCGACGAGGCAGCCCTTGTAAAGCGGATGGAGAATCGCGTAGCGGAAACCATCGCAGCTGGCGGCACCGTCCGGTCGGACGACAATCCGGAAGCCTTCAAGCGTCGGTTGACCGAGTACCGCGAAAAGACGGCGCCGCTCTCCGAGCACTATGCCGGAACGGGGCAGCTCAGAACGGTCGATGGCATGGCGGAGGTGAACACCGTCACCGCTGAGATTGAGAAGATTCTGGCTTAGACACTGGTCTTTGCCGAAAAGGAACTGCCGGGGAGTTGACTTTTCCGGCCGATTCCGCCAAAGACAGCGCCAACTCGCGACATGAGAGCGGTCGGCGCGGTCTTCAAAGAAAATGAAGTCCGGGTACGGTCGTTTTTGACGTGTCTCGAACCTCAATCAACGTGCGGCTCTTCGAGGTCGCGTAACGAAGCACCTATTGCCGGATGGCAACTGGAACGCAAGGAGAATAGACGTGGCACGTATCGCTGGCGTCAACATCCCGACGGCAAAGCGCGTAGTTATTGCGCTGACCTACATTCACGGGATCGGCCCGAAATTCGCACAGGAAATCATCGAGAAGGTCGGTATCCCGGCTGATCGTCGCGTGCATCAGCTGACGGACGCTGAAGTCCTGCAGATCCGCGAAACGATCGACCGCGACTACCAGGTCGAAGGTGACCTGCGTCGCGAGACCTCGATGAACATCAAGCGCCTGATGGACCTCGGCTGCTACCGCGGCCTGCGTCACCGTCGTGGCCTTCCGGTTCGCGGTCAGCGCACCCACACCAACGCTCGCACCCGCAAGGGTCCGGCGAAGGCGATTGCCGGTAAGAAGAAGTAATTTCCCGAAAAGGGAGATTGGGAGGCTGGTGTCAAACACCGGCCTCCTTTTGCAGTTTGGAAGGGCGTTCGCCTGACCTTTGTTCGGCCAATCCGGCCGGGCGATATGTTCGCTGGGCGATACTTCGTCCTGCGGGAAGTGAAGATGCAGGGCAGGGGACGTCAAATCCTTTTCCCGGTGGAGCCGCTGGAATTACGGCGGTGCAGAGATCTAAGAAAGGGATCCTATGGCCAAGGAAGCCACCCGCGTTCGCCGTCGCGAACGCAAGAACATCACGTCTGGCGTTGCGCACGTCAATTCGTCGTTCAACAACACCATGATCACCATCACCGACGCACAGGGCAACGCGATTGCCTGGTCGTCTGCCGGTGCCAAGGGTTTCAAGGGTTCGCGTAAGTCGACCCCGTTTGCCGCACAGATCGCCGCTGAAGACTGCGCCAAGAAGGCCCAGGAACACGGCATGAAGTCGCTGGAAGTTGAAGTTTGCGGTCCGGGTTCCGGCCGTGAATCCGCTCTTCGCGCGCTGCAGGCTGCGGGCTTCATGATCACCTCGATCCGCGATGTGACCCCGATCCCGCACAACGGCTGCCGCCCGCGCAAGAAGCGCCGCGTCTGATCATATGCATTCAACATGCCGGTGAGGGCGCAGACGCGCGCTCCCGGTCTTCGGGGCTCGGTTGTCACGATTGGATGGTGGCAACGAACGGAAGGCAGAAAACATGATCCAGAAGAATTGGCAGGAACTGATCAAGCCGAACAAGGTGGAGTTCGTCTCCTCCGGCCGCACCAAGGCAACGCTGGTTGCGGAACCGCTTGAACGCGGCTTCGGTCTGACGCTCGGCAACGCGCTTCGCCGCGTGCTGCTGTCGTCTCTGCGCGGTGCTGCTGTCACCGCAGTGCAGATCGACGGCGTCCTGCACGAGTTCTCCTCTATCCCGGGCGTCCGGGAAGATGTGACGGACATCGTGCTCAACATCAAGGAAATCGCCATCAAGATGGATGGCGACGACGCGAAGCGCATGGTTGTGCGCAAGCAGGGTCCGGGCGTTGTAACCGCCGGTGACATCCAGACGGTTGGCGATATCGAAATCCTCAACCCGAACCATGTGATCTGCACCCTCGACGAGGGCGCCGAGATCCGCATGGAGTTCACCGTCAACAACGGCAAGGGCTACGTTCCGGCAGATCGCAACCGTTCGGAAGATGCTCCGATCGGCCTGATCCCGGTCGACAGCCTGTACTCGCCGGTCAAGAAAGTGTCCTACAAGGTGGAAAACACCCGCGAAGGCCAGGTTCTTGACTATGACAAGCTGACGATGTCCATCGAGACGGACGGCTCCGTCACCGGTGAAGATGCGATCGCATTCGCGGCCCGCATCCTTCAGGACCAGCTGTCGGTCTTCGTCAATTTCGACGAGCCGCAGAAGGAAGCAGAGGAAGAGGCAGTTACCGAACTCGCCTTCAACCCGGCGCTTCTCAAGAAGGTCGACGAACTGGAACTTTCGGTCCGTTCGGCCAACTGCCTGAAGAACGACAACATCGTCTACATCGGCGACCTCATTCAGAAGACCGAAGCAGAAATGCTCCGCACGCCGAATTTTGGTCGCAAGTCGCTGAACGAAATCAAGGAAGTTCTCGCTTCCATGGGCCTGCACCTCGGCATGGAAGTGCCGTCCTGGCCGCCTGAGAACATCGAAGATCTCGCCAAGCGTTACGAAGACCAATACTAACCATTAGACTGCGGGCGAATGCCTGCAAGTGAAGGAGAATAGCCATGCGCCACGGTAAAGCCGGCCGCAAGCTGAATAGAACCGCCAGCCACCGCAAGGCGATGTTTGCCAACATGGCAGCTTCGCTGATCGAACACGAGCAGATCGTTACGACCCTGCCGAAGGCTAAGGAAATCCGCCCGATCGTCGAGAAGCTCGTCACGCTCGGCAAGCGCGGTGACCTGCACGCTCGCCGCCAGGCGATCTCGCAGATCCGCGACGCCGCTGTCGTTGCCAAGCTGTTCGACACGATCGCATCGCGTTACGCCACCCGCAACGGCGGCTACCTGCGCATCATGAAGGCTGGCTTCCGTCACGGCGACAACGCCGCGCTCGCCGTCATCGAATTCGTTGACCGCGACGTCTCGGCAAAGGGCGCGAAGGATCTCGCCCGCGTTGCTGCAGAAGCTGAAGCTGCCGAAGCAGCCTAAGCAGCCTAAGCCTATCGAAGGCAGAAAATTGAAGCGGCCGGGTGTTCGTCACCCGGCCGCTTTTTCTTTGGGCGTATTTTTCGTTGGGCCCGTCGTTTGAGCGCACGCCTGACAGCGCGCCCGCTCAGGCGCCGTTTCGTTGACATGCGATCGGGGGGCGTTGTTCAGGGCGGGACGAAGAACCCCTCAGGCGCTCTCGGCAGCGGTCCTCGCCGGCGCGTTGGCGGCCTGGCGCTTGCGCCGCAGATAGGGTTTGCGCACGAGCCGCCAGACGAGCAACGCCGCAACGAGCCCGAGATAAAGCAGCTGTTCCGGGCCGACGACCTTCACCGACATCGAGAAATGCAGGGCGCCGGCGGCGGCGATCACGTAGGCCAGGCGGTGAAGTTTGTTCCACCGCGCACCGAGCCTGCGGATCGACCAGTTGTTGGACGTGAGCGCCAGCGGGATCAGCATGACGAGCGCGGCCATGCCGATGGTGATGAAGGGGCGGCGGGCGATATCGGCCAGTATGCTCGGAAAGTTTAGCCGCTGATCGAGCAGCATGTAGGCGAGGAAGTGCATCAGCACGTAGTAGAACGCGAGCAGTCCCAAGGCCCGCCGATAGCGCAGCCAGTTGATGCCGAAGAGGTCGCGGATCGGCGAGATCGCCAACGTCGCGACGAGGAAACGCAGCGCCCAGAGGCCGAGCAGGTGTTCGAATTCCTTGACCGGGTTTCCGGGCAGTTGGCCGGTAGCCCCGAGATAGAATGCGTAGGCGGCCGGCAGCAGCCCGAGGCCGTAGAGCGCCCAGACCGAGGCTGAATGGTAACGCTTTGCAAGGGTGGGCAGGCGGGCCATGATCAATAGTTCGCTCTGAGATCCATGCCGGCATAAAGCCCGGCCACCTCGTCGGCATAGCCGTTGAAGGGCAGGGTGTCGCGCCGGTTGGAGCCGAAAAAGCCGCCACCGCCGATGCGGTTTTCCGTTGCCTGGCTCCAGCGGGGATGATCGACCGCCGGATTGACGTTGGCAAAGAAGCCATACTCGTTCGGCGCCGAGAGATTCCAGGTTGAGGGCGGCTGTGTTTCCGTCAGGGAAATGCGCACGATCGACTTGATCCCCTTGAAGCCGTATTTCCAGGGAGTGACCAGCCGAACCGGCGCGCCGTTCTGGTTGGGAAGCGTCTTGCCGTAGACGCCGACGGACAGCAGTGTCAGCGGGTGACGGGCCTCGTCGAGCCTCAACCCCTCGCGATAGGGCCAGGGCAACGGCTGGAAGAAACCGGATTGGCCCGGCATTTCGGACGGCCGCACCACGGTCTCGAACGAGACATATTTGGCGCTGCCGAGCGGCTCGACCTTGTCGAGCAGCGCCGAGAGCTGAAACCCGGTCCAGGGGATCACCATCGACCAGGCCTCGACACAGCGCATGCGGTAGACGCGCTCTTCGATCGGCAACGCCAAGAGCTCTTCGAGCCCGAATTCCTTCGGCTTGCCGACGAGGCCATCGACCTTCACGGTCCAGGGCGTCGGCTTGAAGCTGTTCGAGTTGGCCGCAGGGTCGCCCTTGCCGGTCCCGAACTCATAGAAATTGTTGTAGCTGGTGACGTCGGCCTCGGGCGTCAGGTCCTCGTCGACGGTGTATTTGCCCTTGGGCGCGCTGAGTGCGGCCGCGAGCCCCGTACCGCTTCCCGCAAGCAGAACGCCGCCGGCGGCAGCCCCGAGGAAGGTGCGGCGGTTGAAAAAGATGGCCTCCGGGGTGATTTCGGAGGAAACGATTCTCGGCGGACGGTAAGATGGCATGGTCTTTTCCGAAGTGATTTATGAGCCTTGTCTTGTATGAACTCAGCAGACTTTCGATCACCGTGAAAGGGGGTGCGAACCACGTTTTCGTGCGTAGTGCGTGAAGCCGGCGACTTTGCGTATCCTGCGCCAACATTTGCCTTTTTTCCCGCGAAATCCTATCTGAACGTAGCCGCGACGAATAGGAGAATGCTTTACATGATCGTAGGTCGAAGAGCGCTTGTTTCGCTCGTCATCGCTGTTTCTCTCGCCTGTCCGGCATTGGCCCAGGAGGCCAAGAGCGTTCCGCAGTCGCGGACCGAAATGCAGCTTTCTTTCGCCCCCCTCGTCAAGCAGACGGCGAATGCCGTCGTCAACGTCTATGCCGAACGGGTCGTCGAGCGCCGGTCGATTTTCTCCGGCGATCCCTTCTTCGAGGAGTTCTTCGGCCAGCGTATGCCGAACCGTTCGGAGAAGCAGTCTTCGCTGGGTTCCGGCGTGATCGTCGGCAAGAACGGCATCGTGGTGACCAACAACCACGTCATCGAGGGCGCCGACGATATCAAGGTGGCGCTGGCCGACGGCCGCGAGTTTCCTTGCAAGATCGTGCTCAAGGACGACCGGCTCGACCTCGCGGTTCTGAAGATCCAGTCGGACGGTCCCTTCGACATCGTGCCGCTTGGTGATTCCGATGCGGTCGAGGTCGGCGACCTCGTGCTCGCGATCGGCAACCCCTTCGGCGTCGGCCAGACGGTGACGAGCGGCATTGTCTCGGCGCTCGCGCGCAACCAGGTCTCGTCGGGTGATTTCGGCTTCTTCATCCAGACGGATGCGGCAATCAACCCAGGCAATTCCGGCGGCGGCCTCATCGACATGAACGGCCAGCTTATCGGCATCAATACGGCGATCTTTTCCAAGGGCGGTGGCTCGAACGGCGTCGGCTTTGCCATCCCCGCCAATCTCGTCAAGGTTTTCGTCGCCTCGGCCGAAGGCGGCAACGGCGCGTTCGTGCGTCCGTTCATCGGCGCGAGCTTCGAGCCGGTCACTTCGGAAGTGGCCGAGGCCCTGGGCCTCAACCGCGCCCGCGGTGCGCTGGTGACGGCTGTCGTGGCGGGCGGCCCGGCCGAACAGGCGGGGATCAAGCCCGGCCAGGTGATCACTGCCGTCAACGGCATCGAGGTCGAACATCCCGATGCCCTCGGCTATCGCTTGACGACTGTTGGTATCGGCCACGAGGCGCGGGTCACCGTATCGGAAAACGGCAAGCAGCGGGAAGTAGCGCTCAAGCTCGACCGGGCGCCGGAGACCTCGCCGCGCGACGAACGGCTCATCGAAGGCCGCAACCCCTTCGCCGGCGCAGTCGTCGCCAACCTGTCACCGCGCCTTGCCGACGAGTTGCGCATGTCGACCTCGCTGCAGGGCGTCGTCGTCATGCAGGTCAACCGCGGCTCGCCCGCCGCCCGCATCGGCCTCGAGCCGAAGGATATCGTGCGGTCGGTCAACGGCACGGCGATCGACACGTCGAAGACGCTGGAACAGGTCATGGCCGACGATGCCTCCTTCTGGCGCGTCGAGATCGAGCGTGACGGCCAACTCATCCGTCAGTTCTTCCGATGAGCGACCTGTTCACCGCCCACGAGCCACCGGAAATGGCGTCGGCAAGGCCACTTGCCGACCGGCTTCGCCCGCGAACGCTTGCCGAAGTCACCGGTCAGGATCACCTGACCGGTGAGGACGGCGTCCTTTCGCGGATGATTGCATCGGGTTCGCTCGGGTCGATGATCTTCTGGGGGCCGCCCGGAACGGGCAAGACGACGGTGGCGCGGCTGCTTTCGGGGGAGGCGGGGCTTGCCTTCGAGCAGATCTCGGCAATCTTCTCCGGCGTCGCCGATCTCAAGAAGGTATTCGAGGCGGCGCGGGCAAGGCGCATGTCCGGTCGCCAGACGCTGCTCTTCGTCGACGAGATCCACCGTTTCAACCGAGCGCAGCAGGACAGCTTCCTGCCCGTCATGGAAGACGGAACCGTGATCCTCGTCGGTGCAACGACGGAAAACCCATCCTTCGAACTCAACGCCGCTCTTTTGTCGCGCGCCCGGGTGCTGACGTTCAAGCCGCATGGCGAAGACAGCATCGAGGAACTGCTGTCGCGGGCCGAAGAGACCGAGGGCAAGAAACTGCCGCTCGATGCGGATGCGCGCGCCAGCCTCATCCGCATGGCCGACGGCGACGGCCGCGCTGCGCTGACGCTGGCCGAAGAAGTCTGGCGCGCCGCGCGGCGCGACGAGATCTTCGACGCGGCAGCACTGCAGAACATCGTCCAGCGCCGGGCGCCGGTCTATGACAAGGGCCAGGACGGTCACTACAATCTGATTTCGGCGCTGCACAAGTCTGTGCGTGGCTCGGATCCGGATGCCGCACTCTATTATCTCTGCCGCATGTTCGATGCCGGCGAGGATCCGCTCTATCTCGGGCGGCGGTTGGTGCGCATGGCCGTCGAGGACATCGGCCTTGCCGACCCGCAGGCGCTGGTGATCTGCAACGCCGCCAAGGACGCCTATGACTATCTCGGGTCACCCGAGGGCGAACTGGCGCTTGCCGAGGCTTGCGTCTATCTGGCGACCGCGCCGAAATCGAACGGCGTCTACACCGCCTACAAGGCGGCGATGCGGGCGGCGAAGGAAAACGGCTCGCTGCTGCCGCCGAAACATATCCTCAACGCTCCGACGAAACTGATGAAGGGCGAGGGATACGGCGACGGCTACCGCTACGACCATGACGAGCCGGACGCCTTTTCCGGCCAGGACTATTTTCCCGAGAAGATGGGGCGCAGGACCTTCTATGATCCGCCGGAACGCGGTTTCGAGCGTGAGATCCGTAAGCGGCTGGAATGGTGGTCGAAACTCCGCAGGGAGCGCAACGCTCCATAGAGCGCCACCTGCAGAACCTCGGCGTCCCACGCGTTTTCGTGGTTTCAACGATTGCGTGAAATGGTTTAGCTTTGCCGCGGACGCAAGGCTGATTTGCCCATGACCGCCTTGCCGGCGTAACTGGAGTGTGAGATAGAACCCGCGTTGCAGACGGCTGCACGGTTCGCATAGGCGATACCGAACATCCGCGGGGACGGCCTCGCTCCAAACTTTAGGAGTTTGATATGGCCTGGTTCCTTCTTCTGCTTGCCGGTATTCTCGAAATCGGCTGGGCAATCGGTCTCAAGTACACGGATGGTTTTACGCGGGTCACACCGACGATCCTGACTGTT
This sequence comes from Ensifer sp. ZNC0028, assembly GCF_000799055.1. NCBI lineage: Bacteria > Pseudomonadati > Pseudomonadota > Alphaproteobacteria > Hyphomicrobiales > Rhizobiaceae > Ensifer > Ensifer sp. ZNC0028. Next base: position 9,206 of record NZ_JTLA01000115.1, on the reverse strand, counting down.
GGCTCGATGATCCTCAGCATCGCGCTGCTCGGTCTCGCCGTGCGCACCCTGCCGCTCGGTACGGCTTACGCTGTCTGGACCGGCATCGGCACCGTCGGCACTGTGATCCTCGGCATCTTCCTGTTTGCCGAGCCGGCAACCTTCGTTCGCCTCGGCTGCATCGCGCTCATCGTCAGCGGTATCGCCGGCCTGAAGCTGGCCGCCTAATGTAACGGCTCTCCGCTCTCGTTACGTTAGCGTGCGAGTGGAAGCGCCTTGGCGCTAAAATCTTGAACAAAAGAAACGGGCTGCGCGTCGAAAGACACGCAGCCCGTTTCGTATTCCGTTGATCCGGGTTCGTCAGCGCAGGGCGTCAAGAACCGCGGCAACCGCCTGCATTTCCTGCCAGCGGTTCTCGCGGCGGCGGAAGGCTTCCTCGTCGGTTCCCCAATGCTCGATCTGCCAGTCCTCGTCGACATGCGCAGCCGTCCAGGCTTCTTCGGCTGTCAGACGGCCGGAAGCGAAGGCGAGTGCCAGCAAGGCAGAACCGGTCAGGCTCGTCACCGTGTGGACGCAGGTGAGGCCGAGCGGGGTCGCGAAGGCGCGCAGCCCTTCCGCATAGGCGGAAAGCGCTTCTTCCGGCTGCTCCTGGTGGATCACGCCTTCGGCGAGGATGAAGCGGGCGCCGAGCGTCTGCTGCGCCCAGTCGAGCACCGGGTTCCAGATCTCGTTCTGGCGCGCGACCAGGCCTTCCGGGCTGTCGGCGCGATAGCAGAGCATGTCCGTTCCGGCAAAACGTAGGATATCGTCGAAAACCGAGCGCTGGTCCTTGGCGACGCCGTCAAGTGCGGTGTTGACGATACGCGTGATCGGCATCTTGCCGGGATCGACGACCTCTGCCTGCGCATCCCATTCGGCGGCGAGCATGTCTGCGAGCTTGCGTGTGGGCACGGCAAGCGGCTGCTTTGCCGGCGTGCGCACGGTGCGGCCGTCGAGCAGCACGGCGTGCGTATCGCCTTCCGCGGCCGCGACGCTGACGTCCTTGTAGAAGCGCTTCGGCAGCGGCTTCAGCATCTGGATTTGTGCCCGGCGGACCGGATCCTCGTGGCTCATCGCACCGCTGAGTTCGTCGCGAATATCAGGCATGATTGTGTTCCATCCATTCAATGATGTCGGCCGGCGTCCGGGCAACGAAATCCGCGCCCGCCTCGATGAGGTCGGGAACGGAAGCATAGCCCCAGGCAACGCCGATGGCGGCAGCGCCTGCGGCCTTGGCCATCTGCATGTCATAGATCGCATCGCCGATGACGACAGTATCCTTCGCGTCGATGCCGGCTTCAAAGCAGCATTCCGTCACCATGGCCGGATGCGGCTTGGAGGGGCAGTCGTCGGCGGTCCGCGATACGAAAAAGACGCTGTGGAAGCCGTGGGTCTCGGCGATATGGGTCAAACCGCGCCGCGACTTGCCGGTCACCGCGCCGATCAGCAGCGCGTCGCGCGAGGACAACGTCTGCATCATATCGGCAATGCCGGGAAACAACAGTTCCTGAAAGCCGCCTTCGCTGCGCACCCCGGCAAAGATCGACTTGTAGTGCGCCGTCATCGCCAGCGCCTGATCGTCGACATGTTCGCGGCCGAGCAGGCGCGCGATGGCGATGTCGAGGGTCAGGCCGATGATGCTCTTGGTCGCCGCGAGGGGCGGGCGCTCGAGGTCGAATGCCTCGAAGGTCCGCGCCATCACTTCATGGATCAGGCCACCGCTATCGACCAGCGTGCCGTCACAATCGAAAAGCGCCAGTTTCATCAATCGTCCTCGCCAGGCTCGTTCTCTTCGAAGCCCAGCAGGTTCCAGCTCTGGACCATGTGCGGTGGCAGCGGTGCGGTCACGCGCAGGCGGCCACCGTCCGGGTGAGGAATATCGATATGGCGCGCGTGCAGATGCAGCCGGTTCTGCATGCCGCCGGGGAGGCTCCAGTTGATGTCGGCGTCGAAATATTTGGGGTCGCCGAGGATCGGGTGGCCGATGTGCAGGGCATGCACGCGCAGCTGGTGCGTACGGCCGGTATAGGGCTCCATCTCCAGCCAGGCGAGGTTTTGGGCTGCCTGTTCGCGAATACGGTAGTAGGAAATGGCGTGGTCGGCACCGTCTTCGCCATGCTTGGCGATGCGCATGCGGTCGCCGTCCGGCGTCTGCTCCTTGACGAGCCAGGTCGAGATCCGGTCCTCGCGCTTGCGCGGGACGCCCTTGACCAGCGCCCAATAGGTCTTCTTGGTGTCGCGCTCGCGGAAGGCGGCGGTCAGCTTCTGTGCCGCACCCCTCGTGCGGGCAATCACAAGCACCCCTGAGGTGTCGCGGTCGAGCCGGTGGACCAGACGCGGCTTTTCGCCCTTCTGGTTTGTCCAGGCCTCGAGCATCTTGTCGATATGCCGGTTGACGCCCGAGCCACCCTGAACGGCAAGGCCGGCCGGCTTGTTGAGCACGATCACCTTTGCGTCTTCGTGCAGCACCATGCGCGACAGCAACTCGCCGTCGGGTGAGTTCCTGAGGTCGCGGCCGGCGATCGGCCCGGTCTTGACTTCCTTGGGATCGACCCCGAGCGGCGGAATACGGATCGTCTGGCCGGGCTGGATCCGCGTGTCGGATTTGGCGCGGGCACCGTCGACGCGGATCTGGCCGGAGCGCAAAAGCTTCTGCAGCGGGCCGAAGCCCAGTCCCGGAAAATGCACCTTGAACCAGCGATCCAGGCGCATGCCCGCCTCGTCACCGTCCACCTGCCTGTGTTCTATGCCTGCCATTTGAGCGAACCTGCCTTCTGTTTGGTCGCAGCGTCGCGCGTCGGTCCGAAGCCCCTGCGTTGGGATGACGCAAAAGAGGAAGCTTCAGGCGCGCAAAGGCTGCCGCAATATTCTCGGTGCTGCATGACAATGGCCTCGAAGCGACAACGATTGAAGGACAATGCAGCAATGCGCCGCGTGTCCCTTGGATACGCAGCGCCTGTAAGACGAGCCTTTAGACTATTGCGCGCATGAGAGCCAGCCCGCTGAAGACCGCGAGGATCGAAAGCGCGACACTGGCGATGACATAGACGGCCGAGAGCATGACATCGCCGCGCTCGAAGAGCGTGATCGCGTCGAGCGAGAAGGCGGAAAAGGTGGTGTAACCGCCGAGGGCGCCGGTGATGAGGAAGACACGCATGTCCGGCGAGGCGCCGAACTTGCGCATGATCACTTCGGCCAGCACGCCAATCAGGAACGAGCCCGTTATATTGACCCCGAACGTGCCCCAGGGGAAACCGGATCCCAAGCGGTGGACGGCCCAAAGACCGACGAGATAGCGCAGCATCGAGCCGATCGCGCCGCCGGCGCCAACGAGGAGAAGATGGGTCATCAGTCGCTCCGGGTCAAAATTGGCGGCGCAATTCGGCGAAAGTGGCTTCCGCTCGGAATTGCGCCATTCGATGATCAGGCCAGCCGCTCGGCATGCCAGCGCAGATGGTCGTCCATGAAAGTCGAGATGAAATAGTAGGAATGGTCGTAGCGTTCGTGCATGCGCAGCGTCAAATCGATGCCCGTGCCCTTGACCGCGTCCTCGAACAGCCAGGGGCGCAGGCCGTTTTCAAGGAAGCTGTCCGCCTTACCCTGATCGATCAGGAACGCGGGGAAGCGCGCACCGTCCTTGACGAGCGCGCAGGCGTCATATTGGCGCCAGGCGGTGCGGTCCGCGCCCAGATACTTCTCGAAGGCGCCGACCGACCAGTCGGCGGTCGAAGGCTCGACGATCGGGGCGAAGGCCGAGCAGCTCTTGAAACGGTCCGGGTTCTTGAGCGCGATGGTCATGGCGCCGTGACCGCCCATCGAATGGCCGAAGATACCCTGGCGGCTCATGTCCATGCGGAAGTGCTGGCTGACGAAGGCGGGCAGTTCCTCGGTGATGTAGCTATACATCTGGTAGTGCTCGGCCCAGGGCGTTTCGGTGGCATCGAGATAGAAGCCTGCTCCCTTGCCCATCTGCCAGTTCGTCAGTTCGTCGGGAACATCCGTGCCGCGCGGGCTGGTATCCGGGCAGACGACGATCAGCCCGAGCTCGGCGGCCATGCGGCGATATTCGCCTTTCTCCATGACGTTCGCATGCGTGCAGGTAAGGCCGGAGAGATACCACAGCACCGGCCGCGGTTCGCTGATCGCCTGCGGCGGCACGAAGACGGCGAAGGTCATCTCGCCCTTGCAGGCCTCGGACTCGTGCGAAAAGACGCCCTGCATGCCGCCGAAGGCGGTGTTTTGCGAAAGGACTTTCATGGGATGCTCCTTGGATAAAGTTGCTCAGCCGGCAAGCTGCACGGCCGCGTTGACGGCGGCGGCGACGAGCACGGTGTTGAAGAAGAACGAAACGATGGCGTGCATCAGGTTGATGCGCCGCATGGCGGTCGTGGTGATGGCGACGTCGGATGTTTGCGCCGTCATGCCGATGACGAAGGAAAAATAGAGAAAATCGTATCCACCGGGCTCCGGCGTGCCTGGAAATTCGAGGCCGCGGGCCGGCTCCGACGTCTGCTGGTCCTGGTTCGCGATCCAATAGGCATGGGCATAGTGCATGGCCGCCATCATGTGGACCGTTGCCCAGCCGAGCAGGACGGAGGCGAAGGCGAGGCCGAGCGCCAGCGCCGAGCCGGACTTCTCGCCGTTCAGCGCGAAAAACAGGGAAACGAGCGAACTCGCTGCTGCCCCGAGCGTCACGAGCAGGATCACGACCTCGGGCTCGTCGGTGTTCCTGGCATGGGTCTTCAGATGCCGGCCGGTCATCATTCGCAATCGCCGCCAGCACATGACGAGATAGACGCAGAAGAAGGTGATCGCAGCCCCTTCAAGGGCGAAACGCTGCGCCACGAACCAGAGGACGGGCACGCTTGCGAGCGCGCACAGAATGGCGGTGTAAAACGGCCAATGCCTGAGCTTCGTCGTCGTTGCCATGCTAGTGCCCCTGCGGTTGCGGGCCCCATGGTCCCGCCCGTTGCGCGGTCATTTTTTCGACTGCCGCGCGAGTCGGTCAAGGGTTTCGAGGAAAGCGGATCGATCGCGCGGCGTGAAGGCGGCGTTGTAGCCCTTGCTTTCGCCGGTCTCGCGTAGGTGCTGTCCGAGATCGCGCATCGCAGAGGCCATGCCGATATTGCCTTTGTCGAAGACCCGGCCGGAGGGGCCGGTGACGAGCGCGCCGGCGGCAACGCAGCGAACGGCAAGCGGCACGTCGGCGGTAACGACGATGTCGCCCTCATGCGCCCGTTCGGCGATCCAGTTGTCGGCCGCGTCGAAGCCCGCCGAAACGATGACATTGTGTACCATCGGGTCGCGCGAAGGGCGCAGGCCCGAATTGGCGACCAAGGTCACCTCGATCCCGTGGCGCTCGGCCACTTTCAGGATTTCGGTTTTCACCGGGCAGGCGTCTGCGTCGACATAGATCATCTTGAATCAACTTCTCAACGGGACTGAAAAAGGCGCCGGAAATCAATCGTCTCCGGCGCCTCTTTGAATCAAAATAACAGCTTAGTAGAGAACGACCGAGCGGATGCTCTCGCCCGAATGCATCAGTTCGAAGCCCTTGTTGATGTCTTCGAGCGGCATGGTGTGGGTGATCATCGGATCGATCTGGATCTTGCCTTCCATGTACCAGTCGACGATCTTCGGCACATCGGTGCGCCCGCGTGCGCCACCAAAGGCGGTGCCCATCCAGGTGCGGCCGGTAACCAGCTGGAACGGACGGGTGGAGATTTCCTGACCGGCGCCGGCAACGCCGATGACGACCGACTTGCCCCAGCCGCGATGCGAGGCTTCGAGCGCCTGGCGCATCACCTTGGTGTTGCCGGTGCAGTCGAAGGTGTAGTCGGCGCCGCCGATCTGGTCGGCTCCACGCTTGGTCATGTTGACGAGGTAAGGCACGATGTCGTCGCCGACTTCCTTCGGGTTGACGAAGTGGGTCATGCCGAAGCGTTCGCCCCAGGCCTTCTTGTCGTTGTTGAGGTCGACGCCGATGATCATGTCGGCGCCGGCAAGACGTAGGCCCTGGATGACGTTGAGGCCGATGCCGCCGAGACCGAAGACGATCGCAGTCGCACCCATTTCCACCTGTGCGGTGTTAATGACGGCGCCGATGCCGGTCGTCACGCCGCAGCCGATGTAGCAGATCTTGTCGAACGGCGCGTCCGGGTTGACCTTGGCAACCGCGATCTCCGGCAGAACCGTATAGTTGGCGAAGGTCGAGCAGCCCATGTAGTGGTGGATCTTGTCCTTGCCGATCGAGAAGCGCGAGGTACCGTCCGGCATCAGGCCTTGCCCTTGCGTCGAGCGGATCGCGGTGCACAGATTGGTCTTGCGCGACAGACACGACGGGCAGGAGCGGCACTCGGGCGTATAAAGCGGAATGACATGGTCGCCCTTCTTCACCGAGGTGACACCCGGGCCGACGTCGACGACGATGCCGGCGCCTTCATGGCCGAGGATCGCCGGGAACAGGCCTTCCGGGTCCGCACCCGACAGCGTGAAATCGTCGGTGTGGCAGATGCCTGTGGCCTTTACCTCGATCAGGACTTCGCCGGCCCGCGGGCCTTCGAGCTGAACCGTCATGACCTCAAGCGGCTTGCCTGCCTGAACGGCAACGGCGGCGCGTACATCCATCTATTTTCTCCTTGGACTGAAAATGACTTCGGGCCGCCAGGACGGCGGCCCCACGTGGAATCGCAATGGGTTATCGAATGTTCTGTTGAACGCGATTGAGTTCCATCTCAAGTGCAGCGATCGCCTTGCCGGTCTGTTCGTGCAGCTTCTTGACGAGGGCGAGCTGCTCGCGCAGGCCGTCCTTCTCGTCGTCTGCGTCGGCATCCGGCGCGCGGCCGAGCCCGGCGATCAGCCATGCTGGAGTGACGCCCAGCACGCCTGCGAGCATGAACAGCCGGTTGGTGCGGGGTTCGGCCCGATCCCGTTCCCAGGCCGCGATCGTCTCCGTGCGCACGCCGAGCTGGTCGGCCAGTTCCTTGGCGCTGAGATTGGCGGCGTCGCGCGCCCTCCAGATGCGCCCTCCCAGCGTATCACCGTCGCTGGTGTCGCGCAGGCGGGCAATCATCGTTTCGGTGGACAAGCGCATGGACATCTCCTTTGCCACGGTCACGTTCAAAGGTCCCGGGCCCTGGCGGCTGATGGCCGACCTTGAGGCCCGGGGCGGAAGATTGTCGTGAGCTTATAGGCATTTGGGCGGCGAGGGACCACCCCGAAGCGCCAAAAACACCGTCAATTGCGGCTAGGGCGCGGATAGTTCTTTTCCCATCGCATCTTCGGCCGTTGAAAACCAAGGCATAGGCTCTAATCTGCGGCGGCCACAGGAGCATGCCCATGACAGACGCCCGAACCGCGACCACCGAACACACCGATACGGTGATGCAGGGCGTCGCCATCATGCTCTTTGCGATGGTCATCCTGCCGGGCATGGACGTGATTGCGAAATACATGGCCGTCTATGAGGGAATGTCGCCGGGGCAGGTGACCTTCTACCGCTTCTTCTTCCAACTGGTGGCGACGCTACCGTTGCTGCTTGGCGCCGGCGGCCTGCAGGCGCTGAGAGCAAAGCGGCCCTTCGCCAATCTGCTGCGCGGTGTGCTGCTGGCGACCGCTGCCTTGTTCTTCTTCATATCGGTGAAGTACATGCCGCTTGCCGACACCTTCGCCATCTATTTCGTCGAACCCTTCATCCTGACCTGCCTTTCGGCAGTGTTCCTCAAGGAAAAAGTGGGTTGGCGGCGCTGGCTCGCCATCGTTGTCGGTTTCGGCGGAGCAATGATCGTCATCCAGCCGAGCTTTGCCGCTTTCGGCCTAACCGCGCTGTTGCCGGTTGCCTGCGCCTTTGTCTTTGCCTGCTATCTGCTGCTCAACCGCGCTGTCGGCACCGGCGACTCGCCGCTGACGATGCAGACGATTGCCGGCATCGGCGGCACGTTGACGATGGCACTGGTAATCCTGATCGGCAACGGCATGGGCAGCCCCGATTTCGTGCCGTCGCTGCCGAAGTCGCCGCTTGGCTGGATGCTGGTGGTTATTCTCGGCGCGCTCTCCGGCTACGGCCACCTGCTGGTCGTCAAGGCGTTCCGGGCAGCACCCGTCTCGCTGCTGGCGCCGTTCCACTACTTCGAGATCGTCACGGCGACGGCGCTTGGTTATCTCATTTTCGGAGATTTCCCGTCGCTCTCGAAATGGCTCGGCATCGCCATCATCGTCGGCTCCGGCCTGTTCATCATCTGGCGCGAGCGGCAGGCGGGACGTCGGGCGTCGAACTGAGCGGGCTTATGCCGCGTCATTCGTCGTCGGGCCGAACACGGTCTCGAACGCCTCGCGCAGGCGGATGTCGACGTCCGGCATCATCACCGGCAGGCCAAGGTCGACGAGGCTGGTGACACCATAACCGCGGATGCCGCAGGGCACGATACCGCCGAAATGGTCGAGGTCCGGATCGACGTTGAGCGCAAAGCCGTGGAAACTCACCCACTTGCGCAGGCGGATGCCGATCGCGGCGATCTTGTCTTCCGACATCGAGCCGTCGGGCAGGGCGGGCTTTTCCGGGCGCCGCACCCAGACACCGACCCGGTCTTCGCGCCGCTCGCCGCGGACATTCATCGAATCGAGCGTGGAGATGACGACGCTTTCGAGTGCCGCGACGAAGGCGCGGACGTCCTGCTTCCGGCGCTTGAGGTCGAGCATGACATAAACGACGCGCTGGCCCGGGCCATGATAGGTGTATTCGCCGCCCCGGCCGGTGGCAAAGACCGGAAAACGGTCGGGCATGACGAGATCGGCGGCGTCGGCGCTGGTGCCGGCCGTATAGAGCGGCGGGTGCTCGACCAGCCAGACCAGTTCATCCGCGGTGCCGGCGGCAATCGCCGCGGCTTCCTGCTCCATCAACTCGACGGCCTGCGGATAATCGACCAGTTCGGAGGCAATCCGCCAGCGAACCGGGGGTGATTCCGGAGGGGCAAACATGTCCTGGCTCAGATTTTCGCGCTGCATTCGCTCGGCATTCCTGTTTTTTAGAGCCTGTACATGGGATGGCGCGCGGCAAGAGTCCAGCGTTTCCGGGGCTCCTCGGGCGGGCTGTTGAAATAGTTTCGTTTCCCGTCAAATTTCTGTCGTGATCCTCTTGTGCCCCCAAGGGGCTTTTGCTACATGCAGCCCCGTCGACGCAAGTCGGCCCT